>PKTL01000015.1 GCA_002867475.1 Candidatus Woesearchaeota archaeon | reverse complement strand
TGTATTTGGAGCTCATAAGTTCTTTTTAGGGAAACCAGGACAAGGTCTTGTGTATTTGCTTTTCTTCTGGACAGGGATACCATCACTTGTTGGTCTTATCGAAGGGATAATCTATCTTGTTATGGATGATTATGCGTTTTATGAGAAGTACGGTTCGTGATTTTATACCTTTATTGTATACCTTTAAAAAAGAGGTTCTGATAAACTACTTAATTTTTTTTGAAAATCAGTAACAATTTCAAAAGATCTATCCGTGAAAATCCGTACTATCCATGGTAGAAAAAATAAGAAAAAGTAATAAAGTTTGGAATTTAATGATCTTACCCCGCTTTCTTTTTAAGATTATATGATTATCGGGTTAGGTATTCTTTTGATATTTCAATTTGACTAAAAAGATTAAATAAGACTATAATAATGTTAAGAAAACAAATGAAAAAAAACATTAATAGGGAGTATTAAAATGAATGACATTTTAAGTAATAAATTGAATGTTATCTTTCTTGCTTTTATGCTATTTTTAGCATTTGTAGAATTATATAGTTTGAAAAAACAAAATTCCAAGGATTTTAAATCAGTTATTGTTAGTATGGGTATTTTAGGAACTTTTATAGGAATTTTTATAGGATTAAGAAATTTTGATACTTCAAAAATTACAGAAAGTATTCCTGAATTATTAAATGGTTTAAAAACAGCATTTTTCACATCAATTGCTGGTATGTTAATTTCAATAATTTTATCAATTATTGAAAAATTCATTAAAAATACTGAAAATATAATAGAAATGGACTCTTTGAAATTTTTAAGTCTAATTGATAACAGACTTGAAATTATAAGCGATTTAATTAGCAAAAACAGTAAAAAAAATGAGGCTGTTGATTTAATAAATTTAAAAATGGATACATTATCTAAAAATCTTGAAAGAATTAATATTGATAATAATGAAAAATCTGAATCTATAAAAAATATTTTAAAAGAACATCAAACAAAATTAGAGTTTATTCCTAATATTCACACAAAGTTAGATTCACTTAACCAATCAACTATAGACGTTGTGAAAGGTATAGACCAAATCAAAGTAAACATGAAAAAAAATCAAGATTCTTTATTTAAGTTTTTAGAGAAAAGTTTAAACAAAGTAAACTTGGCATTAGAAAAAGCTATTGAAACTCTTTCTAAAGGAGCAACAGAAGAAATTATAAAAGCATTGGAAAAAGTAATACAAGATTTTAATAATAATTTAACTGAACAATTTGGAGATAATTTCAAAAAATTGAATGAAGCTGTTTTAAATATGATTGTTTGGCAAGATAACTATAAGTCACAAGTTGAAAAGTTTGAAGAAAAGTTAAAAGAATCGATAAATTTACATAATAAAGAAGTTAATAATCTTGAGAGTTCTATGAAAAAATCTATTGAATATTTTGAAAATAAAATAGATGATTTTATAAAACTAAACAAAAAGTCAACAACTGAAATTGAAAAAGCATTTAAAAAGTCTATTGAATATTCAAAAAAAAGTTTAGAGAATATGGAAAAAAGTTTAAATTTTGTTCAAGATATGACATCAGTATATAAAGAAAACATCGAAGTATCCAAAGATTTAAGAAAAATTATTGAAACTAATGAGAATCAAATTAATAATTTAGAAACACATTTAAAAAGCCTAAATAAATTAGGTGAAAAGTCTGCCTTAATGTTAGAATCAATCGATTCATTCTCAAACAAAATTCAAACTTCAATATCTAATCAATCAGAAATTTTAAATAAACTTCTGGAAGATACGAAACAAACAAGAAATGATCTTGAAAAGGAACTTCCTGCTTCAATGAATGAATTAAATAAGGTGTTAACAACATTGACTAATAAATTTAAAACAGACTATGAGGCATTTTTAAATAGAGTTAGTGTTTTAATGAATATGGAATAATATCTTAAATGAAGTTAACAAGATTTAATGAATTATGGACTGTTGTTAATACTTTAGAAATTGATTCTATTTCTAAAACAGAAATTAAAAAATATTTTTCTGAAGGAATAGAAACAGATTTAAGTGATATTTTTACAACTAATAATAATGAATTGTTAACAATTTTGAAAGATGGTTCATTAAGAAAAACTATTGTTTATATTAGCGAGATTGCTCCTTTTAAAGAGAGAATAATTCTACCTAAATATCATATTATAAATTGTCAAACATTAAAAAAAATGAAAAGAAATCATCGGTTGCATCGTTATAAAAAAACATTACGAGATGATGGTAAATTTTATATGATTATAGATAATTTTGGTGATATTGAAAAAGGTTTCAAAAAATTAGCTATATGTAAGAATTGTTTGAAAGAATACAATCTAAATTATAATAAGAATTTCTCAGTTGAAAATTTTGATTTAGTAAAATTTAAAAATAACTCTCTATTTTCTGAGTTGGAAACTATAGATTTTCAAGATGATTTACAATCAATTCCTAGGATATATTCAGATAATTGGGGATTAATTTCCGATACTATGAAAAAAATAAAAAATTATACATGTGAAAAATGTGGAATTGATTTAACAAATGATACAAAATTTTTGAACACTCATCATATCTTTGGTGATATAACAGACAATTCATATTCTAATTTAAAAGTGTTGTGTGTTAAATGTCATTCAGAGGAGTTTAATCACTCGCACATAAAAGACAAAACAGTCTATAAAGAGTTTATAAAAAAATATTCATGAGGTTAAAATATGAAAAATAATAATGAATGGATAAATATTTCGGATATGATGGCTGGATTAATGATGTTTTTTTTATTTATATCAATTATTTATATGATGGAAGTATCAAATGAGAAAAAGAATGTTAAAGAAATTGTTGTTACTTATAGAAAATTACAAAAAGAGTTAAATGAAAAATTAAATTTAGAATTTAAAAATGATCTAACAAATTGGGATGCGGAAATTTTAGAAAACAATACAATCAGATTTAAATCTCCAGATGTTTTATTTGAAACTGGAGAAAGTGAAATTTCTGATAAATTTCAAAATATCTTAAACAACTTTTTTCCAAGGTATCTGAAAATTATTACAGAAAAACAATTTGAAAATGAAATAGATGAAGTAAGAGTGGAAGGTCATACATCAAGTAGATGGTTAAGTGCTGAGACAGATGATGAAAAATATATAAACAATATTTCTTTGTCTCAAATTAGAGCAAAAAAAGTTTTAGAATACTGCTATTTATTAGATTTAACTAATGAAAATAAAAAATGGCTGACAAAAGTTTTTAGAGCAAATGGGATGGCATTTGCTAAATTAATTTTTAAAGATGGATTTGAAGATATTGAGCACTCTCAAAGAGTAGAGTTCAGAGTTATAACAAAGGCAGAAGAAAAAATCTTTAAGATTATTGATACTTTAAAATAGTAAATACAATGAAAGGTGAACATAACTTTATGAAATTTAAGTTTAAAAAAAATGTGTTTTTTTTATTTATAGGAGAAAATAGTGTATCGATATAACTATAAAAAAAAAAATTATCGAAAAAATTGGAGGTATAATTCAAAAAGAAGTACTCAAGGTTTGTACTATAATTCTTCGTATAAAAAATCTCTGGAATTGATTAGAACTGAATTTTTTAACTTTGATCGTGTTACTTTTAAAAAATTTTCAAATTTTTATTCACAAAAATATGGCGAAAGTAAAATGAAATATATGAGACAAACTTATTCAAAGTGGAAATCAGGAAAAACCAATATGGCAAAACAAACTGAATTCAGAATTTTGAAGTGTGTCCCACCATATCTTTCAATAGATAAGCAATTTGAACTTATTTCTTATCAAGTACCCTCAATTATTAAGCAGCAAAAAAACGAATTAATTAAAAGACGAATTAATGCTTCTGATCTGGAAAATACTTATAAAAAATTCATTAAAGTTATTATGGAAAAAGAATATCAACTTGATTGGTTTGTAAAGGAAGTTTTTTCAAAAGAAGAAGTTTCAGAGTTTTTGATTGTATACAAAATTACTATGATTGAGTGTTTAAGGCAATCATACGAACAGGTTAGAAAAGATTTAATGGAGATAATAGAAATTTTCCCTAATATAGATTGTAGTATTGAATTTTCCTACAAAATCATGTTGTTAGAAACAAATATTAATGTTGATGTTTTTCCAATACCGGGTCGAGAGAAAATAGATGTTGATATTCTAAAGTCGAATCTTGTATCCAAGTTTAAGGATAAATATAAAAAAATTTTAATAAACCATACTCTGGAACAATTAAAAAAAGATGAAATTGGTAGTTTTAATCAAAAATTATCTTTATATGACATAAAAAAAATAATTAATAAGATAAAAAATACATCTTTTGATCAAGAGTATGATACAAAAATTATAATGGAAGGACATGGTGGGAACTTTCAAATAAAAATTCAAAGAAAAAATATAGTTCGAATGCGTTATGAAGTAGTTAAACAAACTATAAAATTTTTTATCACATCTGGATTATCTGGAATAATAATGTATAAAATATATTCAATTCAAAATTTTGAGATTATATTACTTTTTGGTATATTTTTTATTATATATTTAGGGATTAATTGGTCGAAACTAAATAAGCTTAGATGGGAGGTAAAAGATTATGAGCGAAAAAGAGGTGAAAGGTTTACAACGAATTGATATCAAAAGGAAACTTCCAGCTGGGTTCGATGAATTAACAACAAAAGAGAAAAATGAAGTTATTAAGAAGATACAAGAACAAGACATAGAAATACGTGGAGAGATGCTAAGAAAGGTTGCAAAAAGTGAAATTGCAGAACATGATTTAGCTGTTGGTATAGATGCTGTACAAAGACTAGACCATGATCGTAAAATATATTCAAAAAAAATGGAAGGTGAAACTGGATCTGGAACATATGAATTGAATATAAGAGGTGGAGATACAAAATTTATAGTTCCTGTATTAGTTTCTATAGGAATTATAATTATTGTGTTAGCTTTGTTGTTTCATTAAATTTATGAAAAGAGAAATCTAACAATCTGCAGTTCGGTAGCGGGGCTACGGACCCGGCGGTAGAAGAGACAAAGTCTATTCGTAGAGAAAGTAGTTTTATAACTTTATCGTGCCGAACTGCCCTCACCACTCCAATCGTAGATAAACCATATTGACGAAGATGAGCCTTTCAAAGAAGATGAGACAAAAAAGAAATTAAGCAGAATTTTCATTTTTAGAAGTTTGAAACTTGACGAAGGACTAGCAACGCTAATTCGAGGAAAGATGAAAGCTAATAAAAACAAAAGACAAATAATTTACTTTTGGATTATTTTTTTTGAAAGGCTAATTAAAATGAGTGCAATAAATTTTCAAAAACGTAAAGCTAGGATGGCCTTTAGTTTTTGAAAATAACAAGTAAAAACAGGAAGTTTTTACGCAGAGGTTATAAGTGAATGGGAACAGAGGAGAGAAGGTTAATCATACTGGAGCAAGAGGGATCGCTACGAAATGCCAGCGTAGTGATTCTCAACGAAGCTAAGTCATAGAGGAGTGATTACACTTGCGCAATTGATGCTCTAACCTTCTTAATACGAAGGGTCAGGTCGAGCTTTGTTAGCTTGATCTAAGGATCGACTCTGACCCAGTTATCGAGAGATTCTAATTAAGATCAAAACATATTACTAAGGTTTAAAGCTTCTTTTTAGATTCTATAACTGTGAAAATGCACGCCATTTTCACGAACCTATCGAACCTTGTTTGCCGAACCTTCTTAACCATAAAGTTTTTAAAGAAAATAGATCAAAACCATCGAGCCGAAGATCACATATACCGATCCAACATTCATAAACGTCATCAATATAAACGCTGCTGCTCCAAAGATCATAGCTTTTGGTGATTTGACTACATTAACTTTTCCGAGGTTAAAAGCGATATTTAGAAGTATCGCA
>PKTL01000001.1 GCA_002867475.1 Candidatus Woesearchaeota archaeon | reverse complement strand
TCCAGGTTCTGTTGCGAATGTTTCGTTTATACCATCAACTTCTGATCCATCCATTCCAAATGCTGCTTCTGCTGCATTCATTGATGTATCATCTGCACAAACAAGGCTTGCCCAAGTTACTGATGTTGCAGTTGATGCATAGATTTCACCTGTTGCTGTTGAAACAGACCAATCATACAGTGTGTCGTTGTTTGAGTTTGCTAATACTATTGTTCCTGTTACATTCCCATAATAACCTTGCCAGAATTGCGTAACTGAGATTGCTTCAATTGTTAATTCTGTTACGTTTCCTGCTATTGCACTTACATTAAATCCAGATGCACCATCTCTAGTTGAACTTGATTCAACTGTGATGTTTTCAGCACCAAGCGGATCTGCAGCAAATACAGTCATTGATGAAATTGCAAAAACCACTGCTAATAATACTAACATACCCATTTTTTTTGTCCCTTTCATTTTATCTACCTCCAATCTCGTTAAAAGATCTCCTAGTACCCACCTCCTTTTGTGTTAAGGATGTTTTTAGGATCGTAAAGTATTTCCAGGTCTTGCCTTGGAATCTTGCTTAATTCTTCTTCTGTATAGAATTCTGGTTCGACTACTACACTAACCTCATCTTTTGATAAGGTAGCTTTCTTTATCTTTGTTCGAACAGTTTTTTCACATATTATAAATAGTCTAAGTGTACTATACTCATTCCGTAAAGCTATAGCATTTATTTGATCAATATTATCATCTAGTTCTTTCCAATAATATTTTTCAACAAAATATTTTCTTGTTTCATCTTTTGTGAACCAAGATCTCATTGAAAATTGTTGGTAAGGTTTTAGTTCTACAAGTTCTTTTTCTACAAAACCTTGAGAAAGATTGATGATGAAGGAGCGATGACCGCCAAGACTATATACAAGTCTTGGCTGGTCCTTGTCTCTGTTACTGATTCGATTCTTATTCACAAGCCCACCCAATTCAAGAAGCCTAAGCTGTTGAGATATGTTGGCAATAGATGTTCTAGTTTCTTTGGCAAGTTCTAGAGGAGACTTAGGTCCTTTCGAGAGCACTTTTAAGATGTCCCATTTCGAACTTGTGAATAATGTCTCTTGCTCCATTTTCAGTTTGATACAAAAATCGCACAATAATAGTATACGTTTTTGTATATTAAGATATATTTGATACAACTACTATATAAATGTTTCGATAATTTATTGATTACTGTAATAAGTTTAATATATTTAATAATAATATTACTGTAATTTAATAACTTAATTTTATTCATTATCTTCTTCCCATTTAGTTGAATAATTAAATTCTATATTTATAATTAAATAAACCATTTATATATTTTTCTAATTTACAGAATATTATAATAAAATATATAATAATAAATTACTATAATTAAGCAAATAATGAAAAATAAAGAATTAAAGCTTAAAAATTGATAATTCTTAATAATTAATCTATTAAAAAATTAAAAAAACTATTTTTTTATATGATAAATTATTCCTTTTCTAAAAAATTTCTCAACTAAAAAATAACCTTTAATGTCTGTGAAGAAAAGTTTCAAACTCGCAAGACTTTGACCAAGAGTTTCATACAACAGCGGTTCTTGTTTTAATTTATCACGAATACTTTTTTGAGAATAAGAATTATTAAAATCTTCAAAAGAAATCTTTTTTTCATATGCATTTAATATTTGATTATAATACCTATCATATAAATTAAAATTTTTATTTACTTTTGAAATAAGCCCCATATATTAAAGTAGATTTAAGTTATATAAAAAATATATGCTAATATTTACCGCAGCTCAATATAGCAGTGAATGAAATGAACGCTCGTTGAATAAGTTTAACGCAATTCAACGTAGAAGTAATAAGGCACATTCGTTGTAGTTGTCTCATCATCTGCTACAATCATCTGGAAATCATAAGGATTAGTATCGAAACCTATTACATTATTTTCTATCACTGTTGTATATATCAAGGTTCCTGCAGAGTCTTCAAGTAGGATCTCTTGGAAGTCTGCATCTTCGGACTGTGCTTGTGCTTGATCATTTACATATGTTGCTATCGCTGGACAAGTGCTGTTTGTTATGAAATTATTTGATGCATAGAAGGATTTATGCACTTCATTTGTGAATGTTGAATTTATACTGTCATCCTTGCTTGTATCTATAGATAGATAAGTTTCCTCACCATATATTGTTGTTCTGTCAGCACAGGAAAGGCTTGTCCAATCTATTGATCCATTTCTTGTTGCATATACATTTCCAGAAACTGTTGAAAGAGTCCAATCATAAATAGTATTATTGACACTATCATCGAGAGTAAGCTTTCCTGTAACATTACCTACATAAGCTTTCCACTTATAGTTCTGGCTTGTAAGGTTCAAGTTCAAGGTAGTGAATGATCCACCGCTTGTGTTTATGAATGTTGATGGGTTTGGATCCACAGTCTCGTTTTTAAAATATTCAATGGTCGGACCACTTGGAACATTTGAACTTACTGCTACAATCAATATCATCATTACTATTATTAGAGTGATAAATTTCCTATTCATTTTTATCACCCCTTTTCTTTAAAAAACGGTTATAGCAGGTCCAAATAGTTCTTTGATCAAGAGATAGAAGTTTTCCTATCTCATTATATCTTAGGCTTTGCTCTTCTTTTAGATATGCAGTTATGGATTCAAGAACACTATAATTTCTGTCTTTCAATACCTGGATGGGTAGATCAATATCAGAATCTATGTCAAGAATTAACTTTTTGTTAGACTTGCTATATGTTGTCCAGATGGTTCTTTCATCTCTATTAAGAATTACTGCAATATCCTTATACCTTAAATTAAGATTTTCTTTTAGGTACCTTACTGTTGCTTCAAGTGCACTTATATCTTTGGAATTATATATGCTTATCGGCACATTGATATTCTGTTCTGTTGCTTCAAGCAGATCTTTTGAACTTATATGATAATCTTTTTCAAGCTCGTTCATAAGCTCTTTTAGTTGGGTAAATCGTGGATCAGCTATATATTTTGGATGGATATTTCTAGAAAAATCTATTTCTCGTGCTGAATCATCAAATGATTTACCCATCCAAGACTTACCATGTAAGTAATAGTATATAAATATTACTCACAAATTAAGAAAAATAAATTAATTTAATACTTATTATGTAAGTAATTAAAAAACTATTTAAATATAAAATTAAAATAAACTTTGATGGAGAAAGTTATTAGTGGAATAATTTATAATACAAATTCAAAAATAGATGAGATTCTTTTTGTCAAAAAATTTAAAGGAGATTTTTGGATTCTTCCTGGAGGAAAAAAAGAAGAAGGTGAAAGCAATCTTGAAACCCTATCAAGAGAATTAAATGAAGAGATTGATGTCAATCTTAAAAATGCAAGAAAGATAGGAAAAATTTATGGAAAAACCCCTTATTCAAACAAAGAATGTGAAGTGACACTATACCTTGCTGAAATATCTGGAAAACCAAGTCCAAAAAAAGAGATTTCAGAGGCTCAATATTTTAATGACCAATATAATGTTTCTGAACTTACAAGAAAAGCATTAGAACTTTTGAATAGAAATTATTCAAGACAATAAACTTATATATCCTCAATCAGTCCAAGATTTATGAACCATATGAAAACAAAGATTGGTGAATATGCAATAATATCTAATTCTAAAAAGCAGATTCTTATCATGCAATTGAATAATTCTGATCATAGTTGGCATTTTCCTGGTGGAAGACTTAATATTGATGATGAATCTGTTGAAGGTTTAAGAAGAGAAGTAAAAGAAGAAACAGGGCTTGACATTTTTGATATAAAACCTATCCATACGCAAATATTTACTGAAGAAAGAAAATATGGCGTTTTTTTTACTGCAAAAACAACTGAACCTCAGGATATAAAAATTTCTTTTGAACATAGAGATTTCAGATGGATAAATAAAGAAGAACTTGACAACATTAATTTTTGGCAGCCTTTCTATAAAGAACTTGTAGAAAAAGCATTTGAAAGAATAAGATAATATTATTCAAGATTAAATACCTAACTCAACATAGAAGTGAATGGAATGAACGCTTGTTGAGTTAAATTCTAAATATCTAACTCAACATAGAAGTGAATAGAATGAACGCTTGTTGAGTTAAATTCTAAATATCTAACTCAACATAGAAGTGAATAGAATGAACGCTTGTAGAATTAGATTCCTAATTCTACATAGAAATAATAGTTTGTGATGACCCCTACTGATTCACTATCAGCTACAATCATCTGGAAATCAAAAGTTGTATCATTCCTATAAGCTATCTCATCAGCTTCCATTATTGAAGTATAGACAAGATTTCCATTACCTTCATTATCAGATAATAATACTTCCTGGAATTTTGCTGTTGCACTTGGTGTTTGCTCACTATTATTATAGAATGTTGCAATTGAAGGGCAAGAATCAAGGTTCATAGATCTTCCAGCAACTCCAAAAGTCTTGTGTGCAGTATAATTAAAAGTACTATTTATACTATCCGAGTCTGATCCAGTTATTCCCAAATATGTTTCTTCACCATCTACTGATGATGATCTGTTTGAACAGTTTATTGATGTCCAGTCAACTGTTCCGTTTCTTGATGCGAATACTTTACCTTCAGTATTTAGACTCATGTCCCATTCATAAATACTATATCCATCACTATCTTCAAGTACGAATCTTCCAGATACATTTCCAACATATGCTTTCCAACCAAGATTTTGCTGCAATACATCCAGGTTTATGGTCATTATATAACCTCCACCAAGATCATTAGTGATATTTTCACCAATTCCAGAATTACTACTTGTAGAATTTGATATATATGTCAATCCAGGCGCTGCAGGAAGAGAATATGCGATAAAAGCTCCCAAAGATAATATTATACAATATAATAGTGCTAATCCAAGTTGCTTTTTTTCTGCAATTATGTTTCTCTTCATGTTTGCCTCTTATTTATTAGGTTATTCTATTTTGATTGGTAAAAAAAGGAGGAGAAAAAATTCTCTACCTGTTTATTCTAACTCCACATAAAAGTAATAGTACGTTACGTCTGTGTCTGTTCCGTGACCGTCTTCTGGCACTATTAATTCGAAGTCATGTGTTCTTCCATCAAAACCAAGATAGTCTTTTTCAAGTATTGTTGTATAGACTGTTGATCCGGTTGTATCTTCTAAGACTAATTCTCTAAAGTGCAAAGGATCGTTTCCTGCATTTTGAGTATCTTTTACATAATCCACATATGAACCATTTTCATTATGAAGACTTGTTGATGGGCATTCACTTGGATTTATTTGAGTTGATCCAACATATATTAATGGATAATCTGAAAAGTTTGCTGATTCTGCTAATACATCAACATAAGTTTCGTCTGGATCTATGAATGTTCTATTTGGAGCGTCAACTGGATATTTTCCATCCCTGTCTGTCTCGTTTGTTCCTGAAAATTCAGCTTCTTGTCCACTAAGTGTTGCTAAAGTTGTGCATGCAATATTTGGCCAAGTAACTGTGTTATCGATTGATGCGTATACCTTTCCTGAAGGGTCTGCGTCATACCAATCATACATTGTATTGTTGTTTGCATCTGCCAATACGATTGTACCTGTTATGTTTCCATAGAAACCTGCCCAGGTTCTTGTTAATGTCCATGAACTAATTACTAGTTCTGTTATGTTTCCTGCGATTGCAGATATATTATATGGTACCCAAGATGTTGTGACTAATTGATCTGATTTTTCTATTGTCACGTTTTCTGGACCGATAGGATCTGCAATAGCAACCATACTACTTATTAATAAGAATAATAGTAGAATGCTTAATCTTGTTCCTTTCATTTTGTCTCCTCCTATCAAAATATTAATTTTGATGTGTTTTTTTGCCGTTTTTTGCCAATTTACAGTACACACAATTGGTGTACTATAATATATCTCAATATACATATTTGTATACCCATATATAAATGTTTCTATTTTATTTATAAACAAACCACCAATTTTGAAGAATTTATAGACTTTGTATTACAAATGTATTACAAACAATATACAAAATAAACTATTGACCTGTGAAAACCCACAGAAAGATTTAAATACTAATTGTATTACAAATGTATTACAAATGTATTACAAACAATATACAAAATAAACTATTGACCTGTGAAAACCCACAGAAAGATTTAAATACTAATTGTA
>PKTL01000034.1 GCA_002867475.1 Candidatus Woesearchaeota archaeon | reverse complement strand
TTGTCCTTTTCCTAAAAAAAATTTAGATTACATTTTAAATAAACATTTTAAGAAAGAAAATTTTGTTCTCGATCCTTTTATGGGAACAGCAAATTTAGGTAGTGAAGTAATTTTTAGGGGTGGTTTTTTTATAGGATATGAAATTGAAGAAACTTTTTATAAACTTGCTGAAGAAAATTTAACAAAAATGTTATAAATTGATTCTAAGTTCTAAAAATCATGAAACAAATATTTAGATGCGAAATATGTGGTAAGATTTCTGAAAAAGAAGGAAATTGCGATAAATGTGGTGTACCTATGAAAGACTTGAGCAGCGCAGGTTGTATGGCATGTAAAGGTTGCGGCCATCATTAATTTTTTTTAGTTTAAGATAAAAATGACTTCTTAATTATTTTTTTAAAAAGAAATAGGTTAATAATAAATAATAAAAAAAATATTTTTTTTATTCGTCGTCATCGCCGCTATAACTAGGTACAGCGCTTTTTGAGATGATCATTATGTCGCCAACACTTTTTACAAGCTGATGTGGAACTATAACTCCTTTAGCAGAACCAAGTACTTTATTCAAAAATGAATTCTTGCTCGCTTTAACTCTCCATCCAAAAATTTTATTTGTAGTAAGTATTGATTCTTCAATGTCTCCAAAGTAATCTCCTGTGTCAGTGAACACTTTCATATCATAACTGTCTGAGATTTTCTTCATCTTTAGCATATTTATCTTCCTCCAAGATCTTTAATTAAAATAATTGAATGATTTCACTATATAAACCTTATGATTTTAAATCTATTTTTTTAATCACCAAACGATACTAAAAAAGAAACATTAATAAATAAAAGAGATATTTTGACTATTGGTGCAAAGTGAAAACTCAATACGGGATTTCAGTAGTATCAATAAATCATTATATAAAAGGGGTGAATTGGGACCTTTCATAAGGTTACTAGAAGAAGATGATAGTCAAAGAAGATTTTTTAAATAAATTGCGAAGATATTTTCAGCTAAATTTATATGAAGTAAAAATTTGGGCTGCATTATTATCAAGAGGAGTAAGTACAGCAGGAGAATTATCAGATATAGCTGATGTTCCAAGATCAAGAAGCTATGATATTCTAGAATCACTTGAGAAAAAAGGATTTGTTGTGATGAAACTTGGGAAACCAATAAAATACATTGCAGTACCTCCTAATGAAGTTGTAGACAGAGTAAAGAAAAATGTTAAAGTAGATGCTGATGAAGCAGTAAAAAGACTTGAAAGTTTAAAAGATACAGAAATCTTAAGCGAACTGAACACTCTTCACACACAAGGAGTTGAATTAGTTGACCCGACAGATCTTTCAGGATCAATGAAAGGAAGACATAATCTTTACAATCATTTAGAGCTTACAATAAGAAATGCTGAAGAGACAGTAACTATAATGACAACTGCTCAAGGATTAGTAAGAAAAATAGAAGGACTAAAACCTGTTTTTGAGCAACTGAAAAAGAGAGGGGTCACAATAAGGATTTGTGCTCCACTTGCAACAAAAGAAGCATTGAAAGCTGCAGATGATATGAAAGACGTTGCAGAAGTAAGACATACCGATTCTAAAGCAAGATTCACTATAGTTGATGGTAAAGAACTTGTATTCATGGTTCTTGATGACCAAGATGTTCATCCAACATATGATGTTGGTATTTGGGTAAACACTCCATTTTTTGCAAGTGCGCTAGAAGAATTATTTGAACTTGCATGGAAAGAGATGAAACCAGCAGCTAAAGTAAAGGCATAAGCCTTTTTCTTATATTTTTTCTTAAATTTATAGCAACCTTTAAATAAAAAACTTAGATTTCTAATGATATTAACATGGTCGACATAAAAACACTTCATAATCTTGAAAGAAAAACACTTCCCTTGATTAAGGAAGGAATACTTCTAAGTGTGCTTATAGATAAATCTGACTTGAAAGATGTTGAAGTGATGAGGGCTATTCAATGGCTTGAGAACAAAAAGCTTCTTTCAACAAAAGAAGAAGTAAGTGTAAAATATGAATTGACAAGTAAAGGTGCGGAATCAAAAGAAAAAGGCCTTCCAGAAAAAAGATTTCTAAAAGCAATAAAGGATAAGCGAAAGCAGCAAACAGAATTGAATTCTGAATTAAAAAAACAAGGTCTAAGCGAACTTTCACCTCCTGAAATGGGTGTCAGTATAGGGTTATTGAAAAAGAATGGGTTTGTAAATGTCATAAATGATAAAGGAACTTTTTTCGAGATAACAAAAGAAGGAGAAAAGGCAAATTTTGACCAGCTTGAAAAATTATTATCAAATCCTATAGAGGATAAAGAAGCAATCCAAAGAGGATTAATTCAAAAAGTCACAAGAAAAGATAAGATTATAACAATCACAAAAGAATTAAGCACTTTACAAAAAGATGCAAAAAATTATACTAGTAACACTGTAGACAGGTTAACTCCAGAAATGCTAAAAAGTGGAAAATGGAAAGATGTTGAATTTAGAGAATATGATGTAGAAGTGAACGTTCCAAAAATAAATGTTGGAAGAAAACATTTCGTAAATAAATCAATAGAATACATGAAAAGAATATGGCTAGATCTTGGTTTCACAGAGATGAGTGGTGACATGGTACAGACAATTTTTTGGGACCTTGATACTCTTTTTGTACCACAAGATCATCCAGCAAGACAGATGCAAGACACTTTTTACATAAAAGATCCAAAATCTGGTAAGTTACCAGATTTATTTAAGAAAGTAAAAGAAGTTCATGAAAATGGTGGAGACACAGGCAGTACTGGTTGGGGTGGTAAATGGAGCAAGGATGAAGCAAGTCAGAACATGCTTCGAACACACACAACGGTACTTTCTGCACAATATTTAGAAAAGATAAAAAATGGCGAATATAAGATGCCTGCAAAATTTTTCAGTGTTAATAAAGTATTTAGAAATGAAGCACTTGACTGGAAACACCTCTTTGAATTTAATCAAGTAGAAGGAATAGTAGTCGATCCAAATGCTAATCTAAAGCATCTGAAAGGATACCTAAAGGAATTTTTTGGTAAGATGGGATTTACTGATGTAAGAATGAGACCAGCTCATTTTCCTTATACGGAACCAAGCGTTGAAGTAGATGTGTATAATCCAAGAAAAAAGACATGGGTTGAACTTGGAGGTGCAGGGATATTCAGGCCTGAAGTCACAAAAACACTTATCGGTGTCGAAGTCCCCGTATTGGCTTGGGGTCTTGGAATGGAAAGAATAATTGTTGAGTATTTTGGTTTTAAAGATTTAAGAGACTTATATAATAATAAATTAAATCTTCTTCGAGAGATGAAGGAGTGGATGAAGTAATAGGTGAAATAATATGGCAAAAGGAATACATAAGAAAAATCTTGCAATAATACTATTAATAGCAGTAGTTTTTCAATTGATAAACATACCTTTTGTCGAGGAAAAGATGATAAGCATACTACTTGTAGGAGGAGTAGCAATATATTTGCTGATAAAATAATATAATAATATGCCAACAGTAACATTAAACAGGAAAGTTTTTGAGAAACTGATCGAAAAGAAATTACCTATTGAAAAACTAAAAGACAGGATTTCAATGATTGGAACAGACCTAGAAGATATAACAGATGAAGAAATATCTGTAGAGATCTTTCCAAATAGGCCTGATATGTTAAGCGAGCAAGGATTCGCAAGGGCATTCAAGACCTTCATTGGTCAAGCTAAAGGACTTTCAAAATATGATATAAAATCAAGCGGTGAAAAAGTCATAATAGATAAATCATTACAAGATGTAAGACCTTTCACAGCATGTGCGATAGTTAGAAACCTAGATCTTGATGATGAAAAGATAAGAGAGATAATACAGATACAAGAAAAACTTCATGTTACTTATGGGAGAAACAGGAAAAAAGTAGCTATAGGAATATATCCTCTAGAAAAGATTAAATTGCCTATAACCTTCAAAGCAGAAAAACCCGAGGATATAATCTTTCAACCATTAGAAGGAGAAAAAGAAATAGATGCTAATGAAATTCTTGAACAACATGACACAGGGAAAAAATATGCACACTTGCTTGAAGGAAAAAAGAAATTTCCCGTATTTAGAGATGCAAATAATAAAATTCTCTCTATGCCGCCTATAATAAATAGTCATGATGTTGGGAAAGTCGATCTTAATACAAAAGAGGTTTTTATTGAGTGTAGTGGGTTTGATTTTGATGTGCTTCATTTAGCATTAAATATGATAATCACAGCACTTGCAGATATGGGTGCAAGTGTTGAAAGTATGATTTTAGAATATTCTGATAAGAAAAAAATTACTCCAGACCTTACTCCAAGAAAGATGAAAATCGACCTTGATTATGTAAATAAAATACTTGGAACCAATCTTGGAGATAAAGAACTAAAGGAAAATCTTGAAAAGATGGGATATGGATATGAGAAAGGAGAAGTACTCATTCCAGCTTATAGAGCAGACATATTACATCAAGTTGATCTAATCGAAGATATCGCAATCGCATTCGGTTATGAGAATTTCGAAGAGATAATACCTAATGTTGCAACAACAGGTCAAGCGAACAGTTTTGAGCAGTTCAAGGAAAAAGTAACAAATATTCTTGTAGGTCTTGGATATCTCGAAACAAAAACCTATTGCATAACAAATCATCAGCATCAGACCTATCAGATGAATTTTAATGCAGAAACAATAAAACTTGCAAACAGTATAAGTGAAGAATTTGATACATTAAGATATTGGATGATACCTAGTTTACTCGATGTACTTGCATCAAACAAGCATCAAGAATATCCTCAGAATCTTTTCGAAGCAGGACAAGTATTTAAGAAAGGAGGCACCGAAACGGGCGTTTTGGAAAATTCAAGACTTGGAGTTGTGATCTGTCAAAACGATGCAGATTATACCAAGATAAGACAAGTTTTAGATTTAATTCTTAATTTTTTAGAGTTAAAATATGAAGTTGTAAAAGAAGATCATCCAAGCTTTATCAAAGGCAGATGTGCAAGGATAAAAGCTAAAGGAAAGAAGATTGCTTACGTTGGCGAGATCAACCCGAAAGTTCTTTCAAATTTTGAGTTAGATATGCCTGTCGCAGCATTTGAACTAAACCTTACCGAACTTTTTAAATTAATAGATTAAATAATTAATAGAAAATCTTATAAACTCATTTATAAATAATTTTTATTAAATAAATTATTTAATAAGATGAACACACACCATTTAAGTTTTTATATAAGTGCACTTGAAAAAGTGCATAATAGGAAAAAGTTTCTTGAACTATTGAATTCTTTAGAAGAATCCTTTCTTCCATATGCTACTTTTACTAGTCATGTACTTCCTGTTTTTGAGTCAAAACTTAGAGATATAGAAAAAGAAGCAGAAGAAAAAGGAGTGGATGAAAATCCTTATCTCGAACAAGAATTGAAAGATAATAAAAGATTGATCGAGATTGGAAAATTTTTAGAGGAAGAACGAAAAAAGCTTAGTGAAGAGATAAGAAAGGTTCAAGAGAAAAAAGATCATGAAGATTTTATAAGCCATGATGAATGCTGTAAAAAATTGCTTGATTATCTTAAAGAGTTTAACATTAAACTAAAAGAGGAAGATGAGATAATAACCCAAATGCTTCATAAGCTTGAATTGTTTGAAACTTATCTTGAGCACATAGTTAAATCCGTAAAGAAAGCAGATAATATCCTTATAGATTGGAAAAATCAATTAGGTGAGATTGATTGATTAAATATAAGTTTTTTAAAGAATTTTCTTAATCAAATTCTTATGTATGAAATTAAACGATTATATAAATCAAATGATGAACCGGCTTATATGATTTCACCAGATATAACCTATTCTACAAAAAAACCATGCACTAGAAAATGTGATCCTTATTGTGATGGATTTAGATGTATATAATAAAAAAATAAAGAATAAAATTATTCTTTTTTAGTAGCTTTTTTCTTTGCCGGAGCTTCACTAGAAGTCTTTGACTTCTGTGCCTTTACAGGTTTAGGAGCCGCTTTTGTTTCTTTTACTTCAACAGCTTCCTTTTTAGGCTTAGCTTCTTTAGTAGGAGCTTTTTCTTTAGTTACTTTCTCATTAACCTTTTTTGCTTTTTTAGGTTTTTCAGTTGCTTTTTTTGCTTTTTTTGCAACTATATCCATACCCATTTTTTTAAAAGCATCACCTACTTCTTTTTCGCTAGCTCCTTTCTTTATCTTGATGATCTCATTTAAAGGTTCAAGATGTGCAATGTTGCATTTCCTTCTTCTTGTCATACCATCTATCAAAACTAAGTTATCTTCTAGGTTATCGATCACTATACATTTCTGTCCAGCATCTCTACCTGCTATTTTAACGCAAAGTCTTCCTATTTCATATATCATGTTGAATTCCTCCTATCCTCTTAGAATGAGTTCGTCGCCGTCACTCTGGGATATATTTATTCTTGTTGTCTAGCTTGCAGCTTGATTTTTTGTTTAGTGCAAGCACTACAGAGATTACCACCATAAGGTCTTTCAGGTTTTTTTTCTGATTTTGAAAGCTTATTAAGTTTATTTGGAATCTCTCTTGGAACACCTTTTAGTACTGCTCCACATTCTCCACACTTAGCATGAGCTGGTTTTCTCTTCTCATGGTGTAAAACAGTGTCGCCACCAGGTGTTTTCTTAAAAACTCTTCTTAGAGTTCTTGACTTAAACATTCCTCTTACCATTGTTTTTCCTCAAAATTGTTAATCTATAAAGACTCCCTTGAGACTAGCCTTC
>PKTL01000069.1 GCA_002867475.1 Candidatus Woesearchaeota archaeon | reverse complement strand
TAATATGATCTCAAATCATACGTGTCTTTGAGCATGAAGAGTATATGATTAATTATAATCATCCTCGCACTAAAGTACAAGGTATACTCTTCATTTAATCAATAAAAATTACACAAAAATAAAGAAAAAATTATTTATTTAACATACCTATATTTATCTCATCATAGAGATCACGAATATCATTATGGATATTTTCTTTTTCAGATTCGCTTAAGTCAGATTCATAATAAGATTTTCTTATTTTATTATATATCTCTTTAGCACTATCAAAATCTTTTTTACCAATAAGAGTTCTACATGAGTCAATTTGATTATTAATCTTTTGAATTTCACTTACATATTTATCATTTACATTGAAATTCTTTGAAGCAGTCTTCATAACATCATCATGGTTGGAAAGTTCATTCAATTTATCATGAAGATATTTATGGAATTCATCATCATCAAGATCATCTTTTTTCTCATTATATTCTTTCATAGCATAATCAAGTGCGTTATCTGCCATGTTAAGTTCTTTTTCTTTTAAGTCAAGCTCATTTTTTCTTTTCTCAAGATCTTTCTTTAAGGATTCTATCTCATCTTTTTGATTTTTTATATTTTCATCAAACTGTTTTTGTTTAGAGCTTAACTCTTCCTTATCTTTCTTCAAGGTCTCTTTATCTAATTCAGCATCTTTTATGAGCTTTACAAGATCTTCTTCCTTTTTATCAAGCTCTTTTTGCTTTTGATCATACTCATCATACAATGTATTCAATCTATCTTCTTTAGAATTTATACTGATTTCCTTATCAGATAATTGAAATCTGTCCTTTTCAACAACTTTCTCTTTTTCCTTAAGTTCTTTTTCTTTATATTCTAGCTCAAGCTCAAGGGTTTTTAGTTCTGCAATCTTTTTCTCAGCAAATTCATTCTTTTTAGAAAAATCAGCTTCAAGTTCTTTTAGTCTTTCTTCTCTTTCACGAATCTCATTATCAAGCTTTCTTTTAAGGTTCTCATATGCGTCCTTATTCTTCTGCAATAGATCAGATTTTATAGATAAGCTATTTTTCTCAGCTTCAAGATTCTTATTAGCTTCATCAAGCTCTTTTTTCTTATTCTCAAGATCTTCAAGCTCTTTTCTTTTATTATCTAATGATTCCATATCCACTTTTTGAGAGGATAGTTCATTAAGCTCTTTTTCAAGCTCAATTTTTTTATTATCAAAATCATTTTCTAGTTCAATAAAATCTTGCTCTTTTTTAGCAAGATCCTCTTTAGTTTTTTCGAAAAGATCATTATTACTATTTTTTTCAGATTTAAGATTTTCAATAGTTTCCTTCAAACTTTCAATCTCTTTATTCTTATCTTCTAACTCATTAACAATTTTTTCAATATCATCAGAATTTTTACCCACAAGATCTTTTAGATCATCTACGGAATCAGTATTTTCAACATTTTCTTCAGGTTTTTGTTCAAGATCAGCTTGCTCGGGAACCGGAGCTTCAATTGGTTCAGCTGAATCAGTTGATTCTTCAATTTTTGGTGTTTCTTCAGTTTGTTCTTGTGGGATAGGAATATCTTCCATTAGCTTATTAGAATCTTCAATTTTTGGTGATTCTTCAATGATTTCAGTTTCTTTATTTGCATCATTTATTTCTTCATTTTGTTTTGTTTCCTCAACATTTTCAAAAAGATTTTTGCTATTACTTGGGGAATCTTGTTCTTGATTTGATTTATGATCTTCCTCATTTTCTTTAGAATTTTCCATTACAGGTTTATCGTCCATAACAAAAACATTTTCAGAATCAATAATGTTTTCACCTATATTTGCCGAATCATCATTTTGATTATCTTTTGATACATCCTCTGAAGGTTTATTATCTTCATCAGTATGAAAAAATTCATCTTTTGAAGGGAGAATCGGTTTTTCTAAACTAGGAGGTTGAATCTCTTCTTCTTTTTGTTCAAAAATATCTTGGTTTTCTGTTTGATCTTCTGAAGGTTTATCATTTATTTTTTCTTCTTGGAATAATGAAGGTTCTCCAAGGTTAACATTTTCGATGGAAGGGGGAGTCATTTCTTCCTCTTCTTTTTTATCTTTGTTTTCAAAATCTTCAGGTTTAGGAATATCAATCTCATTTAATCCTTCTTTGATATCTTCAATACCTAATTGAGGGATTTCTTCAGGAGTTTGACCTAAATCTTTTTCAGGATTATAACTAAATATGTCTTGAGAAGATTCATCTGGATTGGAATCAGATGGTAATTGCGGAGCCATCTTACGATTTGATTGATCTTCTGTTTGATCAACGGGTGAAGGTTCAACCTTTTCTTCTTTTTGTTTTTTCTTGAATAATCTTGCTAAAAAACCTTTAGGTTTCGCAACATTTTTTTCTGCAACTTTCATATCACTTGGATCTTCAGGTTTAGGAATAAAAAGTTCAGGAGTCTCTTCATTCATATGATTGATAGCATCATTTTTCTGGGTACTTGAATCTTTAATGCTTCCTTCATTTTTATCCGTAAAAAGATTGCTAGATTCAGGAATTTCAAAATTAGCATTTTCTTCATCTTGATTCATAAAATTATTATCTTCTTCTTTTTCCCCTTCTGGAACATTGAAAAGATTTTCAGGACTTTCTATAGGAGGAAGCTCAGATTCAATTTTTTCATCTTTTTTAGGAGTATCATCTTTTGAATCATTATTTCCTTCTGGAATCAATTTTTCAAGTTTTTCACGTTCTTTTTCTATTTCGCTAAGGAAATTTTCGCTATCATCTTCCTTATCATCAGATATTTTTTTATTCACATCTTCATTTTTAGTAGTGTCTTTCTCTTCAAAACTTGATTGTCCATATGAATCAAGGAAAATTATAAGATCTTGCTTGTTATCTATTTTTGAAATCACTTCAGCAAGTTCATGATTATCTAAGCTATGTTTGATCCAAGTTGCAAAATCATGTTTCTTACTATTTACATGATTAGAAAAAGAATTTTCATCTATTTCTTCTAGTGTTGATTTAAGCTCGAGAAGATTATTTATTGGTTTTTTTCCTCCAAGCCAAAATGGATGCTTAGCATCTTTTAGAATTATCTGGTCCAAGTCCCCCTTATTATCCATGAATACCCCTCTTTATGTTACTTTAAAGTAATTTAATTACGATTCGTATACCTTCTAGTATTACTAATATTTATAAAGTTTTTTTGTAATTATAAAATGATAAAAAATTTTAAAAAGAGTTCTTATTCAGTAAAAATTGTTAGGATATTCTTTTTTTATCAAATTTCGTTTTTTGATGTGTTGTTAAAATAAGTAAAGACAAAAATTTAAATACCTCTCAGATTATTAGTGTATTGATGGAAATCAATTTAGGTTCTGATAAGAAAAAAGAGATGGAAAAAATCCATAATGAAATGATTTTTCTAGAAGATGTTCAAAAACAGATTAAAGGAATCTCTCGACGATTCAAAAACATGGAAGATAAGTTTGAAGAAGTAAATAACTCTATGGTTGTTCGTGATGAAAGTTGGGATGGATCTATTTCAAGTTTTGAAAAAGGAATTGAAGACCTTAAGTTAGAGGTTGAATCATTAGCCAAAATATTATCATCTGATCTTAATCATATGCAAAGTATAATTAGTAAGTTTAAGGATGCAGCAAAAAACAATGAGAAAGAAGAATCTTTATCAAAACTAGACGGTTGGAAAGTTGAAGGTCTTGTTACAAGAGATAGATTCAAAAAATTGTTGATTGAAGAGATAAACAACAGAACTTAAAAAGGTAAACATTAAAAGAAATTTTCTATCTATTTTTTTGCTTCAAGCGCGATGACTTTCTTTATAGATTCAATAGAAACTTCTAATTGTTTATTGCTTGGTTCTCGTGTTGTAAGCTTTTGAACTCCTAAACCTGGAAGAACAATAAGTTTGAACAAAAAACTATCTTTTTTCTTGGCGCTGATCTTTAAGATCTCATAAGATATTCCAGCAATCAAAGGTATCAATGTCAATCGAGAAACAAGTTTCATCAAAAACGTTTCAGGCCTTACAAGACTAAAAACAATGATTGAAACAATAAGAACTATGAAAACAAAACTAGTGCCGCATCGAGGGTGTAAAGTGCTATATTTTTTCACATTCTTTACTGTTAAAGGAACTTTAGCTTCATAAGCATGAACAGTTTTATGTTCAGCGCCATGATATTCAAATAATGTTTTTACATCATTCATCATTCCAATAGCAAGAACATATCCTATAAATATTAAGATCCTTAAAACTCCATCAAGTATGTTAAACCAAATATTGTTATTATTTATGATGAGTCCTGATAGGAATAATGGAAGTAATATGAAAAGAAGTGCAGAGAAAAGCAAAGATACAAGTATCGTAAAAAAGATCTCTGTTCCACTAAGATTTTCATCCATATCTTCTGCGGCTACATTAGCACTATATGTTAATGTTCTTATTCCCAATACCATCATTTCAACAAGGCTGACAACTCCTCTAATTATTGGGAAACTGAATATTTTTAGTTTCTGTGTTAAAGAATCCCATATGTTATGATCTACTAATATCTCTCCATCATTTTTTCTGACCGCAACAGCGTAATGATTTTTTCCTTTCATCATCACACCTTCAATAACAGCCTGTCCGCCAAGTAGAAGCTCTTCCATAATTTTTATGGGAATCTGCAGATTTAAAAAGTTATTGTTTGAAAATGTCTGAAAATAAGAATTTGTTTGAATAATTTTACTACTAAATAGTAATATTTTAGAGTAAGATTTATTAATATAAGTCTCATTCTAATAATTATGAGTCGATCAAGTTCAGCTTCAGATACAAGAACAAGAAACTTAGATGATATATTAAATGAAGATTATGATAATATAGGTCAAGCACTTGGAGTTATTAGAGAACACTCAAGAGAAGTAAAAAATAAGAATTATAAGGATATCTCTGATGAATTATTGGAATCATTGGTTAAAGCTACAGATATTGCTAATGAAAAACTAAAAAATCTTATGGTTGAAGAACCTTCTAAATTTAGCTATCATCAAGACATAGCAAATCTTAATTTTACAAAATCAAACTTTGAAAATATTATGTATAGAAAAACTGGCGATTTGGGCTTTCTTAGAGAATCATATAGGTCTTTACAGGTATCAGTTGAAAAAACAGCTGATAAAAAAACTCTTTTCTTTGCACATTACTTATCTTGCGGGAAGATAGAAACAATACTTGATAATTTTGTACGTGAAGGAAAAAATAAAAAATCAAAAGAATTCATGAAATGGGATGAAAAATTGATGTATCACTTGGATAAAGCTTATGATTTAATGGATAAAACTGTGATAAATATAGATACAAAAAGAAAAGTCGTGATGCTCTATACAAAAAAATTATCTCTTTTATGCGATAAGAATAGTGATGAGGGTCGGGAAGATATAAATCTATTATTAAAATCTTACAAACTTGAAAAACGTATAAAAAAAGATTTTTCATACGGTAAGTCTTTCAGGCAATCAGGTCATTTAGCAAGAAAAGCGAAAGCGATAAGCAAATATTATGAAGAAAAAGAGATTTTTAACACTTCATTAGAATGGTATATAGAAGGATTCAATGAAGATATTTTGATGTTGACAGAAAACATTGTTCGAAAAAAAGAGCCATCTACTCAACTTCTATCATATCTTGCTAATAATTGTGTTGAAATATATGATCTTTTAGAATCTTCTAAAGAAAGTATTGAAGAAAGAACTTTTATCCATATAAAAAATAAGATAAAACCTTTATTTCAAGCTGGTATAGATATGCTTAATAAGTTAGAGGTAAGTGAAAGAACAACACCTATCATCAATCAATATGAACAATTTCTTGAAGATGTTTACTCTTCGAAAAAGTTATAAACTCCTTTATTATTTTCTTAATTATAAATTGAGGTGATCATTGATGATTAAAGTTGCAATCAACGGTTCTCAAATTCGTAAACTAGAATTTGGAACTCTAATCCCAACAAGGAAAAGGGTTCTAAAAAATGAGGTGTATATAAAATGATAAAGGTTGGGATTAATGGCTTTGGCCGTATAGGTCGGATGGTTTTTAGAGCTGGATTAAAAGATAAGAATATAAAATTTGTAGCGTTAAATGACCTTACAGACACAAAAACCTTAGCACATCTTCTAAAATATGATAGTGTTCATGGAAAGTTCGATGGAAAAGTCGAATATGACTCTGAAAACTTAATAGTTAATGGCAAGAAAATAAGGGTTTATGCGGAACGTGATCCGGAGAATCTTCCTTGGAAAAAACACAAGATTGATGTCGTTGTTGAATCAACAGGATTTTTCTTAACTAAAGAGCTTGCAAGCAAACACTTGACTGCTGGATCAAAAAAAGTAATATTATCTGCTCCTGCAAAAGAAGAAGGGATAAAGACTATAGTTAAAGGCGTAAATGAGCATGACATAACAAAAAACGACTTGATAATAAGCAATGCATCATGCACTACTAATTGTTTAGCACCTATGGTAAAAGTATTAAACGATAATTTTGGAATTGAAAGAGGGTTTATGACAACAGTACACTCATATACTGGCGACCAAAGATTAGTTGACGCGCCTCATAAGGATTTACGAAGAGCAAGAAGTGCTGCGGTAAGTATTATTCCAACTTCAACTGGTGCAGCAAAAGCTGTTGGACGAGTGATTCCAGAATTGAAGGGTAAGCTTGATGGTATGGCTATGAGGGTACCAACACCCGATGGTTCAATCACTGATTTTGTTTGTGAACTGAAAAAAGATGCTAGCGCTGAAGAAATAAACAAGCTTTTTCAGAGCGTTTCAAAACATCACTTGAAAGGCGTGCTTGAGTACACTGAAGACCTCATTGTTGGTGTTGACATAATAACAAACCCTAACAGTTGCATATTTGATTCAGCACTTACAAAAGTGTCAGGTGGCAAATTAGTCAAAATTGTTGGATGGTATGACAACGAATGGGGCTACAGCAATCGGATGATAGATCTAATAAAAATAGTAGGAAAATAAGTTTTCTTATTTAATTTTTTTATCTTATAATTTTTTCATAAGTTTCTCTAAGAATTCAACATATTTTTCTTCGCTTGTGAACTGAAATAAGGGTTCACCCATATTCATATTTTTCTCCACTTCTAATATGTGTCTTCTTGTTGCATATCTCAAAAATCTTTTTTCATCTTTTGACAGATTAGTTATCATTCATACCACCAAACAATATATTGTTTTTATTAATTATAAATAATTCGTTTAATCAACCATATTCACAATAATCAAAATCAATCAATTAAAATTTAATCAAAACAAGTTTTTAATTTATTTTGTCTTCTAGAAAGTTTTTTATATCCAATTCTCCTGTTTTCAATCATGGAACAGAAATCAAACAAAAATTTTATTAATATTCCAAAAAAAGCCTTGATTGGTATTGCTCCAGCAATTGGAATCCTTGCAGTATTATTGTCAAGACATAAAGCTCCTGAAGCTCTTTTATTTGTCATTGGTATATTTTGTGGGATACTTATTGGAGTAAATTGGATAAATGGACAAAATAAAAATTAAGGCTTTCATATTTTTTTTTTTATATTAAACTATGAATTCTAAGAATTAATCTTACAGGTTATATACTCAAATTGATTGGTATTATGTTTTATAAGAAAACTTTATATATACATTCTTTGTAGGCTGAATCATTAATAAAAGGTGATAAATTATGGCATTAGGAATTGGATTGATCATTACTATTATAGGCGCGGTAGTGATTTTAGTAGTTGTAATAGGTATCTACAATAGTATTATTAGATTGAGAAATCAAGTTAAAAATAGTTGGGCTCAAATAGATGTTCAGCTAAAAAGAAGAAGTGATCTTATACCTAACCTTGTAAATACTGTTAAAGGTTATGCTAAGCATGAAAAGGAATTATTGGAAAACGTTACTAAAGCAAGGACTGCTATGATGGGTGCACAAACAATAGGTGAAAAAGCAGAAACTAGCAATGTTCTTAGTGGAGCGTTGAAAAGCTTATTTGCAGTAAGTGAAAATTATCCAGATCTAAAAGCTAATCAAAACTTCATGCAATTACAAGAAGAAATAACCGGAACTGAGAATAAAATAAGTTATGCTAGGCAACATTATAACGATATGGTAATGGTGTACAATACTAAAATAGAAACAGTTCCAAATAATATCTTTGCAGGAATCTTCAATTTTAAGGCTGAAGAAAGCTTTGAAGCAACAGCTGAAGAAAAAAAGAATGTGAAAGTCGAATTTTAATCTTTTTTATAATATTTGTTAGCGCCAAATGAGGCGCAAAATTTCATTCACAAGAAGTTTATCAAACTTCTGTGCAAAAAAGCAATTTTTTGCTTTTAGTGTTTGAAATTTTCTAAGGCGCCGTGCCCTAACAAATATTAAAAAAGAAATGAATAATAGGTAATTTAAAATGCGTAACATGTTTGATGAGATAAGAAGCAATCAGAGAAAATCAATGCTTGTTCTAACAGCTTTTTTTCTTTTTTCTAGTTTGATATTTGCAATTGCAACTTATCTGATTGCAGGTGTTACATCAAATTTCAATACTGAACAGACTCTTTCAAATTTTTATTTTTATTATCCTATCACCTTATTAGTAATCCTTGGATATTTATTTTATTTTTTGAGCAAAGGTGACAAGATGATCCTTAGCGCGACAGGAGCACATGAAGTTTCACGGAAAAATTATCCTCACCTCTTTCACACAGTGGAAGGTTTAAGTATAGCAGCAGGACTAAAAGCAGTTCCAAAATGCTATGTGATCAAGGACACAGCGCTCAATGCTTATGCTACAGGTTTTAAGCCAGAAAAATCATATATTGTTGTAACAACTGGGTTGATGGAAAAGTTGAACAGACAAGAATTAGAAGGTGTTGTTGCTCATGAATTAGCTCACATAAAAAACCAAGATATCAAGCTAATGCTTTATGTTGCCGGTTTATTAGGTGTTTTTACACTTCTTGGAACCGTGTTCTATTACATAGCTATAACAAGGTCAAGCAGTAGGGATGATGGCAAATTTAAAGCTATAGCACTTCTTTTATGGTTGCTTTTTGCTATCATCGCCCCATTTTTCACTCTATTGTTCAAGCTTGCAATGAGTAGGAAAAGAGAATACTTAGCAGACGCATCAGGTGCTATGTTTACAAGATATCCAAAAGGACTTGCTAGCGCGCTTGAAAAGATAAAAGGGGATCCTGATCCATTGGTCGACCATGCTAATAAAGCAACAGCGCACTTATTTATCAATAATCCTTTTAGAAGAAAGAAAACCAAGACGGGTAGGTTTTGGAGCAACCTTTTTAGCACTCACCCACCAATTGATGATAGGATTGAGAGATTAAAAGCTATGTGATTTTTAATATAAACTTTTAAGATCTTTTTCAGGGTCAAAACCTGTCATTTTTTCTAATTCTTTTTTTTTCAAGATCGCTCTTTGAACCATTTCTTTTTTTTCTTTAATTTTTGGAATTGTCAGACCTTGATAGATATCTTGACATGAATATGCTAATTCTTTTTTCAGTTCGGGCACTCCAACAATGTGCGCTGCAGTGGTCAATAATAAACTTTCTAGTCCTTCAATATCTACTTTTGAAAAGTTATCCTCTGTTAATGTATTTGCTTTTTCTTCATAATAATGTGTTGAATTTAAAAGAGATGTTTCTTCATTAGGGGTTATTTTTAAGATCGCATTGTTTAAATAAGTTAAATCTTGATTTTGAGTATTGCTTTCAACTGATTCCCAAATATATGTGAAAACTAATTTGCTAGTCTCACTATCTCTTCTTACTTTTGCTCTAAAATATATTTGATCATCAGAATAATTAACAAGTATACCATTATAAGGTACTTTTAATCTTTTTGATACTTCTTCTAATATTTTTTTATAGGGTCTATTATTTTCATCAATTTTAATATTTGAGGGGTTATTACTGGATGTTCCACTTGATTCTTCTATGATCTGTCTTAAAGGTTTTTCACTACCTTTTTCATCCCAACCGCCATACACTCTTCTCACTGGGGATTTTCTTCCACTTGGAGTACTTCTAAATTTCATATGAAAAAGAAAAATGTCTTTATTTTTATAACTTTTGAATAGTCACAGTTCTTTGAATTCTCTTACACCTTCTTTTTGACCAAGATAAAAAAGCAATTTTTGTCCTGGCTTATAATGTGCTGAGACAACCTTTCCCACAAAGACTGTATGATCGCTTGTCTCAAAAGTATCCTGAAGAAAACATTCCATGTTGATACTTGCTTTTTCTACAAGAGGCACACGAAGATATGTTGATTCTCTAGTTTTTATATCTGTTTTTTTAAATTTATCGAACTCTTTTCCGCTACGGGTTCCAAAATATTCAATCTCTTTTTCGAGTTCATGACTTGGAAAAGCAACAACAAACTCTTTAGAATTCTTAATCATTTCATGAGTATATTTTCCTTTTTTCAACGCGACAGCGTAAAGAGGAGGATTCAAACTGCATTTCATATGCCACCCGCAAGCCATGCCTGTAGGTTTGCCTTCACCATCAATAGTCATGACAAAAACTAGAGGGTAAGGTCTTATCATTTTGAAAACATCTTTTTTATCTATTTCTATCATCACGAAATCTTGGTATTGGTCCTTTATTAACTTTGTCCTAAACATATATAAACATCAAACCAATTAAGTATAGGTTAGAACCCTTTTTTGGAGGATTAAAATGGCTAAAATATATGATAAATGCAAATTATGTGGTGCAACAAAATTCTTGAACTATACTCGTATGTGTAGAGATTGTAATAGGTCTAGTGCAGGTGTTAAGATAAAAGAAGAAGCGTTGAAGAAGAAGTTTGAAGCTGGGAAAACTAGAGCTAAGCAAGCTGCTAAAGAAGCAGAGAAAGAGGTAGCTAAAGAAGAAACTCAAACAGAAAACGCTGAAGAAGGAGCTGAACAAGCAGAAGAAGCTTTAGAAGAAACTAAAGAATAATTTTTTTCTTTTCTTATTTTTTTAAAAATCAGTTAATTTAGTACTTTGGGGAGTATTCACAATAGTTGTTGTGCCATCCTTTCCACCAGTAACCTTTTTCACATGTAAGAATCTGTTATCGGCAAGCTTTTTTATCTTCCTTTGAAAAGTCTTATACACTCCAACTCCTCCATTAGATTGATAGATCTCAAAAAGCTCACCAATCTTTTTACCAGGATTAGTTTTCACAATGTTTAATATAACTCTTTCTTCAGTCTCCAAATCATCGGTTTTCTTTATCGTAAATTCTTCTAATTTCTTAATAGCTTCAGTTGCGTGTTCTAAACAAATAGATTTACTAGACTTGCTTTCAGCAATATTTCCAGCTTCTTTTAGCATGTAAAGACCTTGTCTTATATCACTCATCTCAATAGTTTTTTTAGCAATCTCATTAAAAGCATCATCTTGGAGTGCTCCATCGACAAAAGCATAATTTAATCTTTGTTTAAGTATTCCTTTTATCTCGTTACCATTATACTTCTTGAACTCTAAAAGTTCAGGAGTAAGTCTGCTTCTGATTCTCTCATCAAGATTCACAAGCCATTCTTGATAATTCGTAATCAACAATATTGTTTTTCTGTAAATCTTTTCTAATATCATATATAAGAAATCTTCATCTTCAAGCTTATCAACTTCATCAAAGACGAAAACAACACTATCTTTGTTTAAGTAGTCTTCAATTATCTTGAAAAGATCATCCGTTTTCTTATTATGTGTGAACTTGTATCCTAACTGGTCACAGATCTCCATCAGTATCTTGAAAGTGGTATTTTTCTGCCAACAATTAACATAAATTGGAACTATTTCATCAGTTTTTTCTTCTAACTCTTTTAGAAGATGTCTTACAGCAACAGTCTTACCGATTCCTGGCGGTCCATGAATAAGCATGTTCTTGCCGTTTCTCTGACTAAATAATGGTTTAATGCTTTCAGCAACAAACCTTTGTTGAGTCTCTCTGAAAGGAACAAGTTTGGGAATATAATCATAATCTAATGCTACTGCGTCCTTGAACAAGGATTCTCCTTGCTTTAACATGTCATCAAACATTCCCATAGTTTTCATTTTTATCGCCTCATATATAAAATTTGCTTTAATAATTGATTGAAATTTTTAATCATAATTTCATTTATGGGAAAAACAGTTTAAAAGGCTTAAGCGTGAATGTCCAGTGGACTTTTTGTCCAGTGGATGCTCGAAGAAACAATTTCTTCGTTGTGTCCAGTGTCCAGTGGCTTAAATATCTAAAGGGTTAATAGCTTTAATAAAAGGAACTTTAGAAAAATCCTTCACATTTTCAGTATATATTGTATCAACACCATTTTGAATCATAGTAGCAACAATCTGTGCATCGAAAAAATGAATCTTAAATTTTTTATGTATATCTATTGCTTTAATAATTGTGCTTGATTTAATTTCACAAAGATTTCCAAATTCGACCAATTCATATATAACTTCATTTAAATCCAAGTTGGATAATTTCATTTTGTGTAATAGAACATTAGAAAGTTCACTTAATGTTTGAATACTTATATATGAAATTTTATTTTTAAATAAGTTTTTAACAATCTGCAAGCAAATATTTCTTTTAGAATTCTCATTATTATAAGCATAAATAAAAATATTAGTGTCAATAAAAACTTTTTTCTCAATATTATTTTTTATCCCACTTTTTAAATCTATCTCCATATAATTCCTCTCTATTCTTATAAGAAAAATTCCCTAAATCAAATCCTTTCTCAAGTCTTTCAATAGCTTTTCTTCTTCTTTCTTCTCTTTCTTTTTCTTCAGCCCACATATTCATAGCTTCGCCTATAGCTTTTCCGAGGACCCCCTTTCCTATTCCAATATTTTGTTTTACAGCTTCTCTAAACATTTTTTCAGTCTCGTCCGATACATTTACAGTTATAGTTCCCATAGCAAACATTTAGATAATCTAAATATTTAAATTTATTGTTTTTTTAAATGTTTTAAATATCTAAAGGGCTTTTAACTTCTGGATCGAACTTTGAATACTTAGTATAAACTTCAACAGTTCTCACATCCTTATGACCAAGTAATCTTTGGATCTTATGCTTATCAACACTTGACTCGTAAAGGTGCGTTGCAAAACTTGCTCTTAACATATGAGGATGAACATGTCTATCCTTAAACGCTTTTTTAACTATCTCTTGAACACTTCTAACAGTCAAATGAGAATTTCTACCATTAAAAACAAAACCTTTTCTTTTTTTAAAAGGTTCATATAATTCTAGAAAAATATCAGAAACTATTATCTTTCTATCTTTACTTCCTTTACCTTGCCTGATAACTGCATAATCATCAAAAATATCATCATGCCTAATCTTTACAGCTTCACTAACACGAACACCAGAACCATATAGCAATGCAAGAAGTAATTTGTGCTTTGGATTTCTTAAATTATCAATTGCTTCAACAATCTCATTTCTATCACAAACGCCTGTGTGTTTCTCATGTTTTTTAGGCATGGAAATCTCAAACCTTCTCTTCATTATTTTCACAAAATAATATTTGATAGCATTAAGGGAAAGCCTAATACTTGAATGGGCATAATCATTTCTTCTTAGATATTTGGTATACTCTTCAATATCTTTTTGTTTGACTTTTAATGGAGGCTTATCAACCCACTCAAGAAACTTTTCTAGCTGCAATTCATAAGCAGTTATGGTTTTCATACTACAACCTTGAATAAACAATTTATCAAATATTATTTTTGACACATTCATTTTATCACCTCTATTGATATTTTATAAAATCCTCTTGTCTAATTTTTGCTTGTTTTAATAATCCTTTCAGAGTGTTAATTTTAATTTCAGAATGATTAGGAACAACACAAGTAATTGTGGTATCTCCACTTATTTTTTTAAGAATTATATGACTTCCAGATTGCCTAACATATTTAAAACTGAACTTATTACAAATTAGTTTAACACAGTTTTTTCCAGAAATTTTTTTAAGCTTTAACACTTTTACCACCAACTTCAAAAGTGGTAGTAAAAGAATAATCAGAAACTTCTTCTCCTGGCATTTCTTCAAGGTAAAGTTCGGTTGCTTCTTTTAGATTATCTAATGCTTCTTCAACCGTGTATCCTTGACTAACCGTGCCAAGTTCTACACATGTAGCAACATACATATCTTCATCTTTTTGTATAAATGCCGTGTATTTTGTCATATTCAATTTATAGCCACTCATATTATTTAAATGTTATCTATGATTTTTAAATCTCATTTGACTATGTCCAGTGTCCACTGCCTCTATTTTTATTCAATTCACCTCGATAACAAAGCAGGACTGCAACAACATTCATTGAACCAATCGATTATTTCATAATCGAAGGTTACATGAGCTGTCTTGTCCAGTGAATTTAGCCATATCGAGGTGATATAAAATGAATAAAAAACAAGCAATCGAACTCTTAACACAATATGAAGATCTAATAATAGGATTATCAAATAAGTTGAACTGGCTACTAAAAAAAGACAATAGTAAAAAATATCAGTTCGCAGTCATGAAAGACATGCACATAAGAACAATTGAAAAGCTTGAGCTTCTCCATGAAGAGCTTCTCAGCCACGCTAAAGACAAATAAGTCTTTAGCAAAAAACATATCAAAACCTAAAACTGGGTTTTAACTTAAAAATAAAAGACATCTTTTATTCTCATAAAAATTCACCTAAAAGATGTTAGCCAAAATTTTCTTACTGCCTTTTGTAGACGACAAAACGTGCCCGGGAATCTAAAAAGGTAGGTGCCTTCGTTAAAAGGGAAAGCTCTTCTCATAGAGGAGAAGGCTTAGAAAAAACTTCGTATAATATACATTGGAAAGATTGTATCTAACAAATGTTTAACGGTTACGCACGAGAAAACCTCGCACTCCACCCAAATTTTAACTTACTTTAGAAAAAAAAGAAAATAAAAAGGGGCGTTCTTAAAATCTAAGAAAATTCTCCCCAATCTCTTGCTAATTTCCAATTAGGTTTCCATTTAATGTAATCAGCAGGATTAAATGTTTCATCTAAAATTTCAATTTCTAATAATTTATTAGGTAAAACAGATAAATTGTGAGGTCCATCAGGACTAGTTAAATCGAGAAAATGATATCTGATTCCTGGCAATTTACCAGTTCCGAAATCAAAAGGAATACAATCTCTTATAATAATTCCTTTTTCATCAGTATTGATTTTCACTTTCACTTTCTTTTTTTCATTTATAGCTTGAATAAATATTTCTTTATTTTCCATTTTTATTTTTTCCCCATATTTTTTAATTTAGTTAATATTAGTTAAATTATATCCTTGTTCTTTAGCAAATGTGACTAAATATTCTTTTATATTTGGACATGCTTCTAAACTTTTTTGAACAGTTCCATCAATACATTGGTATAATGTTTGTCCGAAATATTGTGGTGCGAGTATTACTAAAACAGCCAATACTAAACCTAATATACTTGCAATTGACCCAGCTCTACCTATAGATTTCCATATACCTGAAGCATTTACTTTAATATCTGGAATGCTCTGAGATGAAAAGCTAAAAAAGAAACTTAACAAGATTAATGCAAGTTGAACAACAATTAATATCCAACTAGAAGCTATGAAAAAGTTTGAATTTAATGCTAATCCCGCTATTGACAAAGGAATTGAAATAAATAAGAAAACAATTCCTAATCTTAAACTTTGAATTTTATCTTTTGCAAAGTCTGAAATTGCTAACAATATAAATGAATAACCTGAAGATAATCCTAGACCAATCATTAATCCTAAAATTAAAATAACTACTGAACTTATTTCATATAACTGTTCGGGTTGTATTAACCATTTACCGAAACTAAAGGTAAATACCAATGAAAATAAAAATGTGCTTAAACCAACTAATTTTTCACTCATTAAAGAACTTCCTGATAATTTCTTAATATTTTTTAATCCCTGAGCTGCAAAATCTGCAATACTCCCTTCTTCATATGATTTTTTCTTTGCCATTTTATTTTTTTATGATTTGATATATTACTAATACCAAATTTGCTATTGTTCCTACACTTGTAATGATAAGTGCAACATCTATTTCTTTCATCCAACTATATATTATTCCTGAAATCAATAATATAAATGCATAAATGTAATATTTGCCGCCTTTTATTCTTTCCATTTCATAATTTATTTGATGCCATTTATGAGCCAAATAACTTCCAAAGTATGATGAAATCCCTGTAAAAATAACAGCCCATACAAAATACTCATTAAATGATTTTAATTCTAACACATTTGCTAAGTATGGTTTTTCAAATGTGAAAATATATGAAGCTGCCAAAAGTAAAAAAGTGTAAAACCATTGCATTGAACCTTTAATAGCAACGCCTGAATTACATAATTCATCTAAAACTTCTTTACCTTTTTTAGTTTTAGGTAACCAAATTTCAAATTTAGGTTTCACAGATTCTATTCTCTCAATATTGGTTGATTCACCTTCACCTTTTAGTTTGTTGATTGCTTCTTCAACTTCTTCCATTGATAAACCAAGACAATCAGCAATCCCTTCTGTAGATAAATTTAAAGGATTAAAGTCAGTAGTATAACCCATACCAACACTTTTTATAATGTGTTCATATACTTTTTTTTCAATTTCTGAACCTGTTAATTTTTCTGACATCTATTTCAATTTATTATTTAATTATATAACTCTTTCTTTTTTAAACGCTGTCTTGGGATAAATAATTGAGAAATTTATCCCAATCTTTGCAAACTCACAAGAAAGCTTTTTAAATAAAAGATTTAATAAATAATTTTATGGGTTGGGAAAATCTATTTGATCTTTTGGTTAATATGCCTGGGTATTTAGTAGTTTCAATATTATTAACTTTTTTACTATGGTCAAAATTCCAAAATAAAGGAAAATTCAAATTGAATAATTCTAATTCTGTAATTGATTTAATAGTTATTTGGCTTTTTTTATTTATAACTGCTTTATTTACTTTCTTTTTAGGAACTTATTTTAGCAATAGGTTTAATTTAGATTTTGACATTTCTAAGTCTTGGGAAATCACACAATTAGGGATTATTTTTGCAGGAATAGGTTTTATTTTTATTTTTTTTATAATTTATCGTAACAAACATAAATGTTCAAAAAAAGATTTAGGAAATTGGTTTATATCTTTATTATTTATCCAATTATTTTTTCTAATAATTCTCATCAAAAATATTATTATTATTGCATTAATTCCTTATTTACATGAATTTTTGGCTGAGGGAATCATATTATTTATACTCTTTTTAATGCTTTTGATGATTTGTTTTATTATTTATAATGTTTATTTCAAATCAATATTTAATAATTTTGATAAATCAATCAAGGAATTTCTAAAAAAGGATAAAAATGAAAAATTAGCAAAAAATTTTAATACTAAAAAATTTATTATTTATGCAATTCCTATTATAATTTTATTAGGTATAATATCAACAATAATATCTATTCCATTTTTTTCATATGGTGATGAAAAATTAGTAAATTATTATATTGACCATGGCAATAGTGAATATATTTATAGAAATATTGAAGTCCCCATTAAAATCAAAAATAATTTTGGATTAATGACAAGTACTATACCTCTAATACCTATAAATTATGGAAAATATAATATAGATACTAGTGCGGATCATGATGATAAATTTGAATTATTAACAGATAAAAATAATAAAATAATTGATGGGTTTTATGATATTTCAAACAATAATTTAAAAGATTCTTTCGATAGATTCGGATTTGAAAAAATTTTGCTAAATGAAAATAAAGGTATGATTCTATTAAAATTTAATAAATTTAAAATTAAAGATCAAAATATTTCAAAATTAATCCTTAAAGGTTTTGTTAAAGAAGATAGAAATAAAAGATATGAATATGATGATTTAACAACTTGTGAAAATAATACTTGTAAAGTAAGCATTTATATTAATAATAAATTAAATTATTCAGTAGGACATTATAGGGAATACATATATAGATTGGAAGAAAATAAATACAATTTATCAAAATGTTTTATGGAATTAAATGCTTTAAACACCACAACAAATATTCAAAGAGATACTTCATGGTGCGATGATAAAGAATGTGGTATTGAATTAGGTCAAAATAAGTATGATGATATAATTAATGCACAATTTCGAATAGAAGAAAATGGAATTTTACGAGCAGATTTTATAGAAATAGATATCCCTTCAACAATAAATATTAAATTCACAATTAAATGTTAATAAAATAATTCATGAATTATTAAACATAAAATATTTTTTTTAAGAACGCCCCCAGTTCTAGCGAACTAATTTGTCTCGTTTCACTCGTTATGTATAGGATTTTTCTAAAGTAAGTTAAAACTACGGCACCTATCTAGTTCTCGGCAGTAAGAAAACTCTGCGGTTTAATCTTGCAAGCAAGTTAAACCTTGCCCTTGCCACTCCGCTCAAAACATCGCTCGTAGCTGCGGGTCGGCTAACAGGAATTTAACGGAAAAATGCTCGGCTCGCATTTTTCCCAAATCGCCTTCGGCGACTTCGTTAAATTCCGATGTTAGTTACAATAATTTTTAGCCCCCTTTAAAAAAAGAAAAGTATATAAACTATTTAGTAGTTACACTTTTTATGAAAGATAATAACGCAATTCATATGGGTTTTGTTGAAGCTGCAATTGAATCTATGAGAAATGAAATCTCACAAAGAATGATGTCTGGAGAGGATATGCCTTTTAATCCTCAACATATCGTGATGACAGGTCCAATTTTTATTGTTGGAAGAGGATTATATTCACTTGCAGAAAATTATTCTACGCCAGTTGATTTTATGTTAAGTCAAACAGGGGTTGAATTTGATGAACCTGAAGAAGATTTATTATTAAAGCTAAAAGATGGGTATATGGGGTGTGCAGGAATTATGCCAGTGCCTAATTTTACTGCTGATAAAACTTCTAATTTATACTTAGGTCCAAGTTTAGAAAGTAGATTTCTTTCAACTGGAGATATTGATAATTTTAAAGCTACTCTTTATATTACTAAAAGATATTGAATGGGGGCTAAAAATTACTCTTCGGAATTTTTTGACTTCGTCAAAAACCACTTGCAGTTATTCCTCGTTCTTATCAGAAGAAACTAACAGCGATTAAGAGATTCCAAAGTCTTGCAGACTTTTCCATCCAAATTATTTTGTTCCAAAATAACTTCTCTTAATCGCGATGTTACGCAAAATTTTTGCTCTAGCACAAAATAGCAGCATAGCTTTTGCCTGCTTCGATTTCAGAAGCAAATAGTCATCGTAAAAAGTTTTTTACGAAATTCAAGCCCTGTGGAGCTCGAACTAAGACTTTTTGTGTGCTAAGGAGGTTTGACTCCTGTGCTACTAATCTTGATAGTCTAGACCATACATAATATATTATACATAGTATAATAATATATTATTGTATGTCTGACTAAGATTAGCACGAGCAAAAACTTCCCTCAGCAAAAGGCTTTCGGTTCGCGTAACAGGGTTTAAACAAAATTTTTCTGACGAAAAACTTCGTCAAAACCCGAAGTTACATACAATTTTGTTTTTAGCGCCTTAAAGCATACATTTATATACTTTAGTTTACTATGGTATACTGAAGTAAACTCAAAGGTGATATAAAATGACTGCGACAACTATTAAAATTCATGACGGGACAAAGTCCGAACTTGATAAATTTAGAGAATATCGTAATGAAAGTTATGATGAAGTGATTACTAAACTAGTTCATATTGTAAAACATGTTAAAGATGAACCTGAGCTTAGTAAAGAAACTATTGAAGCTATTGAAGCAGCAAGAGCACGTATCAAACAAGGAAATTTAGTTTCTGAAGCAGAAATGTCTAAAAGATTAGGATTGTAAAATGTATGAATTAGTTTTCGATGAAAAAGTATCAACATATTTAGAAAAATTACCTAAAGACATTTCTCAAAGAATTTTTAAGAAGCTTCAAGAAACAAAAGAAAACCCTCATCATTACTTTGTAAAATTATCAAGTCGTTCTGAATATAAATTAAGAGTTGGAGATTACAGAGTAATCGCTGACATTGAAGATAATAAATTGATTATATATGTCATTCATGCAGATCATCGAAGCAAGGTTTACAAGAAATTGTAAACGGCGCTAAAAACAAAACTTCTTCGAATTTATTTCATAAATTCTCGACCTCGTTGCACTCTCAAGTCGCTTAATCTTAGTCTTCGACAAGTTAAGCTTTGTTTCGGGGTATGTAACAGCGATTAAGAGATTCGGGCCTTGCAGCGCCCTCATCCAAATTATTTTTGCAAAATAACTTCTCTTAATCGCGATGTTAGACAAAATTCTTTTGTTTGCTCTTTAAAGCATTATCTTTAATGAATTCGTTCCACTCTTTGTAATATTTGTTGGTTCTTTGAATTATACTAAGAAAAAATCCTGCTGCATGAAATGGTGCAGATGCTATATCTGATAAACCTGCCTCAGGAAAAATGTTTAGGACTAAACCAGGGATATGAGGATACATTTTGAATTCCTCTAAATGTAATAATTTTTCAATTTCCTTACCAAATTCTCTCAAATTCTCTGATTCTTTTTTACTTGAATAAAGAACAGTTAAAAATAATTTTTCCTCAATTTTTAATAATCCTTCAAAGTCATTTTTAAGAAATTTCCTCATTTTATTTCCCAAACTTTTCTTTGTATATTTTGCAGGATTTTTTTCATATTTTTCTAAATATCTTCTTTGTTTTTTTAGTAAATGTAATGATTCGTTGCAGAATATATTAAAGATTCCTATTATTGAATTCCATGAACTGATTGCTTTAGATTGTTCTTTACTTAATTCTTTTAATCTTTTCTCCATCACTTTTTTTTGTTGAGAAAAAACTTGATTATAACGGAACTCAAAATATGGAACTCTCTTGTTAATTTCCATGTATGCAACAAGTTCTTTATTATTCATAACTTCAAGATGAATTCGATAAAAATCTGCATGCTTAATCGCTTTTTTTATGATTTTGATTTGATTTTCAATTACTTCGATGATTTTTTCAATTTCATCACTATTAAAATTAGCTTGGAATTGTTTTTTCTCTAAAATTGAATTAGATTCAAAACTAATAAAGTTATCAATTCCTCTTTGAAGAATATTAAGATATTTATTAAGTGAAACCATTATAATTATTAATTCAAAGTAACTATTTAAATTTATGTACGGGCAAACAAAAGAACTCTGCGAAAATCATAGATTTTCTTGCCACGCTGCGCTCTCACCTTCACTTTGTATGGTTCGGGTCGTCTAACAGCGATTAAATGATTCGCGCCTCGGCTCGGCGCTCTTCCAGATTTTCTTATCAGAAAACCTCATTTAACAGCGATGTTAGTTACAATATTACTCAAGAGCCGAACTAGTAAACTTTGTCGTGATGATTATAGTCTAGTAATCGAACAACTTTTGATTCTTTAAGAATTTCATATATTAGAACGAAGTGTTTATCGATATGAACTCTTCTTGAACCTTTCATGTCTCCACGAAGAGGTTTGTAATGATATGGATTTTTTAGAATTTCATCAACTTTTTTGAAGATTATTTCTAATTGTTTCTTATTTTTCTTTGAAAGTTTAGAAAAAGTTCTATCTAAATCTTCATGGATTTCAAGTTCATAACTCATTCTTTTAATCCATATCTCTCAGCAAAGTTGTTTACTTTTACGAATTTTCCTTTTCTTATTCTTTCTAATTTTTCTAGGTATTCTTGTTTCACTTGTGGATCTTCTTCAATCATTGATTTCATGAAGGTTTCCACTTGTTTACTCATACTTATCCCATTTTCTTTACAATAAGAGGAAAATTTCCCATATGTGTCTTCATCGACGTTAAAAGATTTTATACTCATTTTATCACCTTAAATAATATTATTTAATGTTATTTAATCATATATAAATTTTACGTTTAAGCCCGTTCGGCTCTCTGCGTCATACTGTCAGTCGCTATTCGCTCCTTCGTTCGTCTTGCAGACTCACTGACTAACAACGATCCTGATGTTAAATACAATAAATTAGAGTCTTTTTTTTGAAAATGGGCAATTTTTTAAGATTAAGCGATAGTTTTAAATATTATGTAATATCATATAATATTATGACTACGCAAATAAATCTAAGATTATCTGAAGATTTTTTAGAACAAGCTAAAGAATATGCTAAAAATCATGGTTTTTTGAATGTTCAAGAATTCATGCGTGAAGCTGCACGTGAAAAAATCTTTGATAATTTCAAAGTAAGAGAAGAATATTTAGAAAGATTGAATAGTAAAGATGCTAATTCTTTTTTATCAGACGAAGAAGCTGATATCTTTGAAAAGGAACTTAAAGATAGAGCTAATTTATGATGAGAAAAAGAAAATATGGCAATCTTTTCAAGAAAGCTCTTAAGAAGCTTAAAGGAAAAGAGCTTCAAAATATTCTTAATAAAAGAGATGAAATTCTAAATTCAGATAATTTATATCATTATAAAAATCTTTCATAAGATTTAAAGAAATTTAAACGTGTTCATGTGAATAATTCTTATGTAATTTTATTTTTTGGAGATGACGGAACCGTATTTTTTGTTGATTATGAACATCATGATGTTGTATATAAGCATAGTTCTAAACATCTTAAAAAATATGAAAATATCAAATTTGAATAAAAAATTGCCCTTTTAAGTTAGCTTCAATGCATCGTTTCACTCTTTTGAAGAATAAGACTCTAATTTACTCTGCGTCGCTAGTCGCTCCTTGTCCCGTTGCGCTCTCGTTTCGTTTAATCTTAGAACTAAAGTTCAAGTTAAACTCGGACTCGGAGTATTTAACAGCGATGTTACATACAATTTTAGAGCCCTATTTCAATGCAGAATTATCAACTTATTTTGGCAAATCAAGCATAATTCCAGTTTTCCCAACATAAACAGAATAAACATCTCCAGTTAAACCTTCTTTATGATCTTCTTTAGGTACGTAAGTTCTTATTTGATATATTGCTCCTTCTGGAGCTAAATCTCTAGTGTGGTCAACTAATTCTATCCAAATTCCTGGACCTCTTGGAGTTTCAATTTCAACAGCAGGTCTAGAATTAGGAATTACTCTAGCTTCTAAAGAACCATCATACATTCTTGCTGTGCTCATTTCTTCAGGTGTAGCAATAGCAGTTCTTTTATCATCAAGATTAATACCAAGTTGTTCTGCAAGATACATTATAGTTGATAAATTTTTTTCGTTATTTTTTGACATAATAAAAAGCACGATTAAATTAAATATAAATCTTACGGTTTGTCACTACTTTGAAAAACTAACTCTTTTTCGGGCTCTAAAACTTCTCCCTTCAGTCGACCTCGTTGCACTCTCAAGTCGTTTATTGATTGGACTAAAGTCAATCATAAACTTTGTTTCGGGGTATGTAACAGCGATGTTAGTTACAATTCGAAATCAAGTCTTTTATGTTACTACTAATGAAAGACAAAATAATCGAAAGATTTAAATAATAGCTATCCATAAATGATTATATGAAAACAATATTATAAAAAAGTTTTCAAAGACAAAAGCTTTTTATTTAACCAGAACTTAGTATAATTATGAGATCTAAGAACATATTCTTATGTTTAACAGTATTTATTCTTATGATAAACTCTGTATTTGCTGGATATTATGCAGATATTGATATATTCTTAGAAGATGATGGCAATGTGATAATTGAAGGAATCTCGAATTATCCAAATTTATTAACTGAACAACCAAACCCTAATTACACTTCTAAAAAAGGCAAATATTGGCTTTTCAATATGACAATGGATGAAACGTTTGATGAGTTCATATACAGGCTTCACATGCCAAAGGATTTGGACATCAATTATCTAAAAACAAGACATCTCTCAAGAATAGATCAAGATGATTCAATAACAGTTATTGGTACTGGAAGAGATGAAAGTTTGGTTATCCTAGTTCAATACTCAATAAACAGGCTTGAAAACAATAATTACTTAATCTCTATTTTCTTATCAATTATAATCTTGATTTTACTTGCAGCATATTTCTTCTTTTTTCATAAGAAAAAGAAAACAAAAAGAATAGACCCAGCTTTTCTAACTGAAAGGCAAAAGATAATTTATGATATTCTAAAAAAGAGCAAAAAACCATTAACTCAAAAATATATAGAAGAAAAGACAAACCTTCCAAAAAGCAGTGTTTCAAGAAACATTGAGTCAATGGTAAGAAAAGACATCATCTCAAAAGAAAAGGTCGGGATGAGTAACAGATTAACCTTAAAAAACTGATTTCTCACCGGTAGTTCCGCTTAGTTCCGGTAAAAATTAATATCTTGTTCCATCTTAATACTATTTACAAAAAACTGGGAGGCAATAATATGAAAACAAAAAAAATAATGTTTTTGGCAATCTTTGCAATATTCCTAATGGGTATAGGTTTTGCAGAGCCAGAAGTACTAGTTGAAGACTTATCAGAAGTCTCAGCATTCAATAATGAATATGGTGGAGAAGTAAGATTCTTAGAGTTAGAGCAAGATCTTACAGACAAAATAATTGATGGAAACCTGATAATTGAAGAGATAAATAAGGAGTATCCAGCTTTTAACACAACAAGAATGGGTGAAATTTTATCCGAACTCGAAGTTTTACTAGAAGAACTACAAAATATTAATTTAGATTCAAACACAACTTATCTAAGTGAAGTTTATCTTTCAATAAAAGCAGAATCAAGAGATCTCATAACTGAATTCAGACAAACAGTAAGCGAAGTCGTAACAGAGGAAGCAGTAAAAAATAGTATAAAAGAACAGATAAAAAATCAGGAAAAAGAACAGGTAAAAGCACTTGAAACAGAGATTCAAAAGAAAAAGAATGAGTACAACGCTTTACAATTTCAAAGTAAGCTCGCATTATTAGGATTAGAAAATCCTGAAGCAGTACAACAAATAAAAAGTGGTTCTGCAACAGTTGATGGAGCAAAAACATTCTTAAGTGATGTTTATTCAAAGATGAGCGGTGAAGAAAAAGAAACTGCAGCAAAAAGAGTGATAGAAGAAGCGGTAAGCACAAGCATACAGAACAAAGCAGCAGAGACAGAACTGAAAGTGCAAGTGGAATCAACATTCGAAAACAAGAATGAAGAACCAAATTTTGATTCAGCACCAAGCAATGAAGATAGTAATTCAGTAACCGTAACTGGAGAGCAATCAAGCGATAATTCAGAAGATTCAAACAGTGATGAAGCACCAACTGAAAGTGCAACTACAGCACCTAAAGAACCTTCAGCTAGCAGCGAAGAAACAGGTGTTAAAGGAGGTGTTTACTGATGAAATATTTAATGGTTTTATTGGTTCTTGCTTTAGCTTTTACTGCATGTACTAATACAGAAGTTTCAACAAACGAAGAAAAAGATATTTCAGTAACAACAGGTAACGCAGTATTTGAGGATGAAAAAGTAATCAGCGATCTAGAAGATGGATTCCTAGAAGATGAATATGTTGAGATCGGTGAGATGATATAAAAAATAAAAAATAAAAGGTGGTATGTATGAAAAGAAAAACAATGAGTATTTTGATGGTACTAGCATTAATGACAATGTTAGTTGCGAGTGTTAGCGCACACCATTTAAATCCGATGTATGACCCGGAAACGTGGCCCGGAAATGAAGAAAGAGTCCATAGTGGAGAAGGAACAGAATTTGAACCAGAATATGGTGCAGATAGTTTAGTTGATTACTCAGGATATCCTGATGAAACAGGCTCAAGAATAAATAACACTATAAGAAATTCAATGGATGAATAGAGGTGGAATAAGATGAAAAGAAAAATAAAAATTTTATTGTTGACTTCGATTTTAGTTTTAACAATAATTGGGAGTGTCAGTGTATTTGCTGACAATGTTTATAATGAGTGGGGATTCGATCCATCTTTCGAACCACCAACAGAAAATTCAGATATAGATGACCCATTAACATTAATGGAAAGACCTAATGAACCAGTAAGACCAACATGTAGAGGTCCTATCTGTGATGAAAGGCCTGATTGGTCTGGAGATGAATAAATTCTTCTTTTTCTTTTTTTTTTAAACAAAACCCTTAAAAAAAGGAACTTTTAATTTTCTTATTATGGATAATGTAATTATAGGTCCGGCAGGAACAGATGGTTTAGGCTACGAGAAAGGAATACCTAATGTAAAAAACAATGGTTTGAAGATTCTAGAGATGCCATTCACCCATGGTGTAAATGTATCAAATGAGAAAGCAAAAATACTGGGCGAATTAGCAAAAGAACAAGGTGTAATTTTAACTATTCACGCGCCTTATTTCATAAACCTTGCAAGTCCAGAAAAAATAAAGAGAGAAGCAAGCAAAAAAAGAATATTAGACTCTGTTGAACGAGCAATTCATTTAAACGCGAAGTATGTTGTCTTTCACCCAGGATTCTACCAAAAACAGGACAAAGAAGAAGTCTATGAAATAATTAAAGAAGAAATAGAAGATATAATCCAAATAATGGAAGAAAATTGTTGGGATAAGAAGATTTTAGCACCTGAAACTACTGGGAAGGCAAGTCAGTTTGGAGATTTAGACGAACTATTGAGATTAAGAGAAGAATTGGGAATCTCAATAACTGTCGATTTTAGCCATATCTATGCTAGAAATATAGGAAAGATTGATTATGGTGAAGTATTTAAGAAACTTCCAAAAACTTTCCACGCACATTTCTCAGGCATTGAATACACAGATAAAGGAGAAAGAAACCATATTCTAACAAGCAAGGAATTCGCAGAACCATTAATAAAAAAGCTACAAGAATATGGAGATAAAGGTTACAATATTACAATAATCAATGAATCTCCTGAACCATTAAACGATGCAATCAAAATGCAAGAATGGTTTAATAAATAGTATCTATTTAAAAAGAAGCAACCATTTCTAAATATCTATGAACTTTCAAGGATTGCAGAAGATTGAAACACCTGACTTTTATCTAGATGTAGCTATAAAAAGAGGAAAAAAGCACGCTACAGAGATAAGAAGCAGTCTTTCAAGCAAATTGACAAGGATGCAAAAGAGTAAAACTATCGAGATAGAAAAGATAAGAGTTATTGAAAAATCCATAAATAGTCAGTATGGTAAGATTATCAAATCCTATCCAAGTTTCGATGAATTGAGCGAGTTTTACAAACAATTACTAAATCTTACTTTAGAAATCGACTTATTGAAAAAAAGTCTCGCATCTTTGAATTGGGCAACTAAACAGACATCAAAACTTACAAATGATTATGTGAAAAAGATAAAATCAGCAAAAGAGCTTATACTAATAAATAAGCTTGTAAGGGAATTTTTAGGAAGAATAAGCAGTGTTCCAAAACAAATAAGAAACGAGTTGAAATACTTAGAACAAGCAAGAATAACAATGAAGAACTATCCAAGTATTAAAACAGGATTAAAAACTGTCGCTATAGCAGGTTTTCCAAACGTGGGAAAAAGCACGCTTTTATCAAAACTTACAACAAGCACTCCAGAGATAAACAGTTATGCTTTCACAACAAAAAAACTTAATGTTGGATATATGAAAAAATCATATAACAAGATACAATTAATAGATACTCCTGGAACTCTAAACAGAGTAGAAAAGATGAATTCTGTAGAGATCCAAGCATATCTAGCTATGCGTTACGTTGCAGACTCCATACTTTTTATTATTGATCTTACAGAAACTTATCCTATTGAGAAGCAAAAAAAGCTTTATGATAACGTAAAAAAGCTTCATAAACCGATTCATGTATACTTGTCAAAACAGGATATTCTCGAAAAAGAAGAGATTGAAGAATTCATAAAAGAAAACAAGAACTACAATTTCTTGAATTTTGAAGAATTGAAAGATTTTAAGTTCTTAAAAATTTGATACATTGTTAATATTATAGAAATCTATTATTGGTTGCTCTATATAAAATGCTCTAGGATACTTAAAAAGGGTTTCATATGGTAAAAATTTCATGAACCCATGTTCATCTTTTAAGAGGTTACGAGGTTTTTTGTCTGTTGTTGCAAAAAAAGTTTTCACATTGAATATTTTATCTTCTTTAGGTATTCTAGCTTCATAAAGCAAGATCTCTAAGGAATTTAAGATTATTCCAGTTTCTTCCTTGGTTTCTCTTTTGGCAGCATCTGTAAAACTTTCATATTCTTCCACTTTTCCGCCAGGCAGTGTCAGATCATTCCTACTTTTATGCAGTCCAGCAATGACTTCATAACGATTGTTACAGATAAGAACATGTGCTAAATTAACCTCTTCCATAGGATTTGATAAAAAAATATATTTTATAAAAACATGGTTTAATAGTATAAATCTTATTTAATCATTAAAAAAATAAAAACCTTTAAATAAGAAAAGACCAATTTATAGACTAAAAGAGGTGGGTTATTGGTACATAAAAAAAGTATTTTTTTTGGAGTGTTATTTTTTATATCAGTTGCGAGTTTTAGCGCATCGCTTCTGACAATGGTAGAAGGAATCCCCTTCTATGATGCTATCTACTCCACATTTCTAATGTTTTTGACAGTAGATATACTTTTCAAACCAGAAACACCCTTTGGAAAATTGATTGCAGTCATATCAATATATCTAGGTATGGGTGCCGTGTTATATACGGCAACAGCTTTTGCAAGCATGGTAATAGAAACTCAAACAAATTTACTCATTAAAGGGCTCAAAGGAGGAATCATCAGAATGAAAAAAGAAAAGAATCATATCATTGTGTGCGGTTATGGGATGATAGGAAAATACACTCTTGAAAACTTAAAGAAAGACACAAAAAAATATATCATAATAGAAAAAGATCCAGACGTTGTACAAAGACTTCTTGATAAAGGAGAACAAGTTATCCAAGGAAATGCTATGGATCCACACATATTGGAGAAAGCAAATATTAAACAAGCGAAAGTTTTAGTTTCAACTTTAAGGGAAAATAGCGATAATATCTATGTGGTCATGACAGCATCAGAGCTGAATCCTAATTTGATAATTGCTGCAAAAGCAAGCGATGAAGAAAGTGTTGGAAGACTTCATAAAGTTGGTGCGCAAATAGTTGTGATGCCAGAAGTGGTTGGTGGAAAGCAACTAGCAAACGCAATACTTGAAATAGATAAGACTACTGATCTTTCAACAATAAGCAGTAAGCACTTATCTAGATAAGAACTCTATAATCTTTGAAGAGTTAAACTATTCCAGTACCTTAGTTAAAAAACTCTAAGGAATTCTAGACTATCTGTTTTTAGGTCAAGGATTGCGAAAGTATAGATAGAAGCCCTAAATAATGCACCAGGATTAATAACTCTTGTGTTCCCTATTTTTTCATCGTAAGTAGAATGACTATGGCCAAAAAATATATAATCAAACTTTTGTGAATTTATAGCTTCCTCACAATCCGGCTTTTCATGACACATGAATATATTCTTACCTTCAAGGATTAAAGATTTTGCAATTTCTGGTTTTTCAAAACCTAACTTTTTACAAGTATTAACTAATCCATTATGTTCTCCATCATTATTACCAAAAACAAACCTGAAATCAAAACCTTTAAAGTAATCAAGCATAGGGGGACTTATCAGATCACCACAATGAAGGACTGTCTTTATCCCTTCTTTTTTTATCATGCTTACAGCTTTCAATAATGCTGCTTCATTTTCATGAGTGTCTGAAATTATAGCTATTCTCATAATAAATCCTTATTAATACATCCTTTTTATATTTTATGGACTCTGTGGAATTCACTAAAAAAGTCAAGCTCTTTTGTGCACAAAATTCTAGAAGAATTTTAGTGTGAACCCATGGCCTTTCGATTTTCGGATTTCAAACCAAACTCGAAAAGCTTGACTTTTCATATGCCAACCGAGCGCTCATACCAGGCTGAGCTACAAGTCCAAAGAAAAATTTATTGCATGATGCTCGTAACAATTGCTTCGTTAATATTAAGTATGTTCTCTTTTGCCTGAAGACTCTTGAAGTCATCATCAACTTTTAAAGTGACTTTACCTTCATTATATCTTTTTATTATAGGAACTCCTTTTGAGATCATCCCATCAATGTTCTGATCGACCAATTGGATAGTAAGTCCTAATTTTCTCGCAATCTCATTATGGGAAAGGTCTGTTTGTGAAGAATATAATACTAAAAAAACTTCTTGTTCTCTATTGCTAAGAACTATGTTTTCAAACTGCTCTTTGTAACCAATCTTTTTAGGCATACCTACAAACTCTTCCATCATTATAGTGAGTTCATCAATTCTTTCATTTAGCTTGTCTATCTTTCCTTCAAGCTTCATCATATAATCATAATTTGCAGCAAGTTCATTGGTGTTTTCATTGATGGTGTCTAAGTGGATATCCATCTCTTCACGAATTTTAGAAAAAGAATCTTTCAGTCCATTTTCAATTTTTTTAACTGTCTTGCTTTGAATATCAAACATCAATTTTCAACCCCTAAAAATTAAAATCAAAAATGTGTTTATATACTTTTCTATATTCTAGTAATAGTATATTTTTTATACTATTTATAGTAACTAATATCTATGCGTACAAAAAAAGAATTAGGTGTATACTTAAGCCATTTAAAAGTCTTTGAAAATCCTAAATGGAAGCTTGAACAATACCCAACGGACAGTGAAATAGCTGCAGATATAATCTGGCACGCAAACATAGTCGGTGATTTCAAAGATAAGATAATTGCTGACTTAGGTTGTGGCACAGGAATCCTAGGTATAGGTGCATTGATAGCAGGTGCAAAGAAAGTTTATTTTATAGATATAGATAGTTCAGCAATAAATATTGCGAAAGAGAACCTAAAAAAAGTAGAAGAAGAGTATGTAGTTGGAGAATATGAGTTCATAAATTCAAATATTGAAGATCTCGAGTTATCAGCAGATATTGTTCTTCAAAACCCTCCTTTCGGTGTTAAGGATGATCATGCTGACAGAAGATTTTTACTCAAAGCATTCAAGACAGGAAAAGTTATATATTCATTTCACAAGCTTGAATCAAAAGGCTTTATAAATGCATTAAGTGAAGATGAAGGTTTTGAAGTCACAAATCTTTTCGAGTTTGATTTTCCACTAAAACAAACAATGGATTATCACAAGAAAAAAATCCAAAGAATAAGAGTCGGTTGCTGGAGACTCCAAAAGATTAATATATAGAAATAAGATATTCTCACATATGGTTTTAGAAACTATGATTGAGATCGCTTCTTTTTCAGTCGGATTGACTGCTGCGGCTGCATATGGTGCTAAAACTTCAAAATCTCATTTTGAATTCTTCAAGATAAAGCCGATGTATCAAGATTATAAGTGGCAGATTAAAGATGGTGAAAAAAGAAAAGATGTCTTAAGTGAATTATATTCTAAATTAAATGATAAAAAAGAAAAATGGTTTTTGGATAATCAAAACAGAAAAGATATAACTGATGTTGGATATAGAAGTTTTATAGATTCTATTGCAGAAATAATCAAAGAAAATTATAAAGAAAAATAATTAAAATAGAAAAAATATTTACTTCTTTTCCATATATTTGCACTTACCACAAGTCCTTCGGTCCTTATGTTCGCTTAAGAATATTCCATCACCACATTTAGGGCATGGCTTATTTTTAGCTTTACCATCTTCATACATGGTATGTGCTTTATTTGCGAATGATTTTTTTCCCATCTTCATTCCTCCTTAGGTTCTTCAGCTTTTTCTTCAGTAGCAACAGGTTCTGCTTCCTCTATAGGAGCTTCTTCTACTGGTGCAGCTTCAGGCGCTTTTTCTTCTTCCTTTGGAGCTTCTACAGGAATCACATGCTTCTCAAGAAGACCTTTCCTTTCAAACTTCACTTTTGTTTTCGCATCATTGTATACATGCATGATAGCTTTAGCTATGCCACTACCAAACTTTGAATATATGTGCCTAACTACAATATTTTCCTCTTTAGTCTTAAGCTTTTTTGCTACTGCTTTTATTACATCAACTCTAGAAGGCGTTTTTCCTTCCTGCGAAGCGATTGTTGCTGTAACTCTTTTTCGCTCAAGAAGAGGTATTTCCTTTTCTTTTAATATGTTTAATTCCATTTTTTGCTTCACCGTTTTTTTAAATTAAAAATTGGTTAATATGATTAATTACCTAACTTTAATGGCATAATCTCCTTTATGCTCATAACCCATAACTTTAGCAATCTCACTTTTTACAGTGTCTATCACTACAATCTGTCCTTGCCAGTTTGTTGAGAATTGATTTTTCTTACAGATTGGACATTCATTACCTTCAACTAAGATTTTGCATTTCTTACATGCTTTTTTCTTCATAATGATCACCTATTCTTTTTTAGCAGCTTTCTTTTGGTTTGTCTCTTCAATCCATTCAAGCTTTCCAAGTTGCTCTTGTCTCATAGTAAGTCCTATTTTTGGATTTGCTATGTCTTTATAGCTAACTGCGATTATTCTAGCTTTACATTTATCATTAACTTTTAGGTTTCTTTTTGATTCTTTACCAAGAAGTACTTTGTCCTTGCTAAATGATACGAAGTCATCCATTGTCTGAGATATATGAATCATACCATCGAGAGGACCCATTGTTATGAAAGCACCAAAGTCAGCGATATCCTTTATCTGTCCAGGAATCACTTCCTGAAGTTCAGGTTTATAAGTAATAAGTGTAAATTCTGTATCAAAATAAGCAGCACCATCACCTGGGATGACAACGCCTTCATCGATCTTGCTGATATCATATACATCAATTACGACTCCCATGTCCTTATTGATGAAACCTTCATATTGTTTTTTGATCTCTTCTGTGATTGCATCCTTTGTAGGTTTTGCAAACAATTCAGGTGAAACCCTTATATGATCCTTTACTAAAGTTTTGTAAAACATTTATAATCCTCCTATCTCGAGATGATCTTTTGATCTTAAATATAAAATCTTTGAACCCTTTTTTCTTATCCTCTTTTTGAGTTCTAAATCAAGTGTAGCCACCAAGTGGTCCTTGTCGGATAACGCGACCAGCAAGTCATCTACTTTATTGTTTTTGGAAATGTCAGTAATATATAAGTCTTTTTGTTTTGACACGTCAAGAACAGGTATGTTTTTACTCATGGCAAGTTTCTTTGCAAGCACCGCATTTTGCTTGTTTTTACCCTTTTCTTTTTCTATCAAGAAATCAAGCTCATCAAGAGTTTCTTTTAATATGAATAATTCATATTTTTCTTCAATAATCCTATCGATCTCAATAAATATATCGACATTGAACTGAAAAGGAATAAAAAGAAAATTAGTATCAAGAATGACTTTCAGCATTTTACTTGCTTATTCTTCGCCTTTCTTACGCTTTTTAGTCTTTTTGATCTCTTTCTCAAGATCTAACTTATCAAGAAGTTCCTTATACCTGTTCCTGATAGTAACTTCTGTCACACCAGCAACATCAGCAACTTCTCTTTGTGTTCGCTTCTCACCATTGATCAAAGCTGCAACGTAAAGACCTGCAGCAGCGATTCCTGTTGGACCTCTACCGCTAGTAAGCTCCTTGATCTGAGCTTGTTCAATAATTTCAATAGATTTACTTTGAGTCTCAGGTGTAAGTTTTAAAGCGCTTGAAAATCTTGGAATGTAATCAGCTGGATTACTTGGCATTATTGAGATTTGAAGTTCTCTTGTGATAAACCTATATGTTCTTCCAACTTCTTTTTTCTCTATACCACTTGATTCGCTTAGTTCATCAAGAGTTCTTGGAACTTCATGTCTTCTACAAGCCGCGTAAAGTGCTCCTGCAACAACAGATTCCATACTTCTTCCTCTAACAAGTCCTCTTTGAACAGCTAATGTATATATCCTTGCAGCTTCTTCTTCAACGCTTTTAGGAATCTTCAAGAATGAACTGACTCTTTTTAGTTCAGCAAGTGCTAGTTTTAGATTTCTTTCAATTGCAGTACTTATCCTGTATTGCCATTTTCTTAATCTAAAGAATTTTGATTTGCCTTTTCCATCTAGGCCATATAGGTCTGCTTTTCTTCCTATTTCAGTACCTAAACCTTTATCGTATTGAGTGTATGTTATTGGAGCTCCTGTTCTTCTTCTCTTGTCTGCGTCGTCTCCGTCGAATTCTCTCCATTCCTGGCCGAATTCAACCATTTTCTCTTCTACGACTAGTCCGCAGTCTCGACAGATTATTTCTCCTTTATCTTTGTTCCAGAATAAGTTTATACCGCCACATTCTGGGCATTTTTTTACGTAATGATCATCTCTTGACATGGTTGCTACCCCCTGCAATATAGAGAGTTATATCTCTATAAACCCTAACTTTTAAAAAGAAAGTTATGTCATTATTTATAAAGGTTTCTGTTTTTTATAAGTTTATTTATAAACATTGCGTAACTTTTAAAAACGTATTTTTGCAATTTTTTCGGTTAGGCTCGCTAATTTAAGACAAGTAAAAAAAACAAGGATAACCAATTATTTGAAAGGTGAGCTATTAGAGATCCTTTAAATCCATATTTATTATATATTAAAGCAAATATTATCCCCACAAAGATCATATCTATAGCTTTAAGGATTCCCCAGCCTGAAACCATATGCCAAAAGCCAAATAATACACTTGAAATAATAAGGCCATAAGTGAAATATTTCTTTTTCAAGAACCAATTGAAAATAAGATTTCTAAATATCAACTCTTCAAACACGGGTGCTGCGATACCCACATATAAAATTTGGATGTACCAAGGCACATAAAGCCACCAAGCACCCTTTCCAAAGGTCCAGACCAAAGTTATGGGAAAATAATGAAACAATAATTTCAAAAAGTTTGAATTGACCAAATTCATTACAATTCCAACAAGGATCGGAACAAGAATGTTTTCATATTTGATCTTAATCATAATATACAATTTATTTAAGTTATTAATAAAAAATTCTATTTTAAATTATTAGAAAAAATGCGCTGCGACCCGGATTTGAACCGGGATATGCAAAGCAAGCCGGCTAACTCGTATAAAAACCTTGTTTTTAATCTCAAGGCCGGTGGAGTACCAGATTGTCCCATCGCAGCATGTGAATGTTAATATTTGGAAATTTATCTCCTTTATAAAATTTACTGAGAATTAAGTTTAATAAAAAAAATAAAAATTAGATAGCGTCATATCTTTTAAGATGGTCAACTACCTTGTTTGTCAAATGAATAGTTTCTATAAAATCTTTAACGTCATCAAGTCTAATGCCATATGTTCCTTCTTTTGAAACGCTAGGAGGATTGTATTTTCTAATTCCAAAAGCTCCATCCATCATTGATTGGAATGGATCTCTTCTTTCTCCTTTATACCCGTTTTGTAGAAGATGTACTGTGTAAGCTTCAGTCATCTGAATTATCGCTTTTTCTTCTTCTATAGAAGGAGGAGTTATCCATTTTTCTTCACCTAAAAATCTGTCGAAAGAAACATTTTCAATTTCTTTATCAGTCCATCTTAATGCTATGTGATCTGACAAAAGTTCGTCAGTAAGATCTTCTTTCTTTCCTAAAAGCACTAATGAATTACTGTTATAGTCAAAAGTTCCTTTAACTTTTTTCAAACTGCAAAAAGCGTAACCTAGAGAGTTATCAACATTTTCATATTCTCTACTTGATAGAAAAATTTCATCTCTTGCAGAAATTTCATAACCTTCATTTTCGATTTCTTCTTTTCTATTTCCAAAACCCGTATCTATACCCATTATTAATGCTGAATCTTCAACACTTGCCATCTTTGCAAGGTTTTCTAAAAAATGAGGGCTTTCTTTAGCAACTATTGAATATAGATCAAAATTTCTACGAGTTCCTAAATGAAAAACTTCAGGATTTATGGATAATAGGTCTTGCACGCCTCGAAGGTTTCCCAAGTCATACATCTTAAGGACTGTTTCGAGACCATTATATTTTTTTCCTTTTGATGCAAGAAAATTTCTTTTCTTGAATATAAGTTCATCTTCAGCTATCTGTACTAATGCTTGAGCACGTCTAGCTTCATGAGAATTAGTCTTTTCATATGCTGACTTCATGTGAGCAATATCATCTTCAAGTTGGAGTATTTCTTTTGAATCATGTCCTGATCCGAACAAATGTTTTGCTGTTTCTATTAGTTGAGTTATTGGTTGCATAAGTAATCAAGTTATAACTTTAATATAAATCTTTTTATTTATACTACTTTAAAGAAGTGTCAAAAAATAAATCAAGATGAAGATAATTCATCCTCGATCATTTTCTTTAAGATGTCATATCTTGTCATTCCATTAACATAAGTCATCTGCTCCCCATTCACAAAGAATGTCGGCGTTCCTTGTATTCCAAGACGTAAAGCTTCCCTAAAATCAGTTTCTACAACCTTTTCCTTCGAACCACTCTCAAGACATGCTTCAAAGCTCTTATTCAAGCCTGTCTCTTCAGCATAGACCTTTAGGTGTGTCTTGGAAAGCTCAGGACTATTCTTAAATAATAAGTCTGTATATTCCCAAAACTTGCCTTGATCATTAGCGCATTCAGCAGCTTCAGCAGCTTTTTGAGCATAAGGGTGAATCGATCTTAATGGAAGATGCTTGTATTCTATCTTGATATCATCAGAATATTCATCAAGAAGTCTTTGAACATCAAAATAAGCAACTTTACACGCAGGACATTCATAATCGCTAAATTCTGTCAGTGTAACTTTCGCGTCAGCATTACCTTCAACAGGCCTTGGTACATAAACATCAGGATATGCTGGTTTAACAAGGTTATTGATCAATATAAGGCTAACAATAACTATGAAAAGACCAATCAATAAAGATTTTCCTTTATTTTTTTTATAATATGATTTTATTTTTTCCATATGATTTACTCAACATGAACTATTTAAAAAATTTATGTAAAAAAGTATCATTAAATCTTTAATGATTCTTTTCCAGAATAAGTTATCCTATGATGTCCTTTGCTTGTCTCAAACTTAGCTTTTGTCTTAGGAAGAACCATACTTCCAACAATACCTAGCTTTGAAATAATCTTGAAAGTAATTATCCTTTCTTCAAAAGGTTCAAGATAATTTATCTCCCATTTAAGTAATGTCCCTTTCTTATCATGCTTGATAACTTTAGAAGGCTCAATTGTTCCGATATCATGCTCTTTTACCACACTAACAATCTTTGGTACAATCTCCGTAATGCTGATATTCTCAACAGGTTGTTTTGTCCTGTTCATTACAAGAAGCCTTATGTGGAACTCATTAACAGCGCCATCTTCTCCATGTATAGGTATGATTCTTTTCTTTAAGACTATTGGACTTCTATACAAGTAATAAGCTGTCACAGACAATATTATAATAATAAGAGTATAAAGTATACTTCTATAATTAGTCTCAACATATATTGTTTGAGTGTCTAAAGGTTCAAAGACAAGATTAAAATTTCTATATTGCTCATCACCTTTAATAAGTTCAGTCTCAGGCTCTGTTGAAGTGAAAAGGTTACTTAATTTAGTAACAGGGAAAAGATACCCTCCATTATTTACAACATTACCTTCATTTGTCAATTCTATAGCCCAAGTGGTCTTCAACAAAGACTCCTTCATAATAACTTTTTCTTCAAGATCAGAATATTCAATCACTCTTATAGGTAAAGTTTTCTGGTTGAAAGTTTTATTGTTAATGACAACTTCAACAGAAATCTCATCTTCAGTAGGCACTTGATATCTATCAAGATCAAACATTATCTTCTCAGTCTTTTCTTCCATAGGTTCAAATGGAAAACTTACTTCTCTCTCAATGAGATCACTTTTTATAGAGATTGTTAGATTAGCTATATTGATGGGATTCCTATTTCTTAAATAAACAGTCACTGGAAGCTTTTCTCTAGGATCAACATCATAAGGGGCATCAGCACCAAGAGCAATAGATATCTTATACTCAGGAGCTATTTGATTCAAGGATTTAACAAGGACAAGAATGTTCTCATCAATTGAGTCATCAAGATTTGGAGACTTGAATGACACAAGGACTTCTTGTTGACCTGGCCTCACTGTGATTTTAGGATCTAGTGTAAGATTAAATATTTGAATGCTATTTGCAGGAACAACTATGGAACCTGGAGATGTGTAAGTGACCCAATCGACTTGATATGTTGAAGGTCGCTCAAAATAGTGCTCAAAAGAATCAGTATTTATGATCTTAAGCTCAAATAATGCAACTTCATCTTCAAATATCACATCAGTTATTGGAGTTATCTCTACATTTACATCTGCAAAAGAGATACTCATAATTAAAAGAAAGAATATCATTAAAGGAATGCTCTTTTTTATCATGTTCCCACCTAGATTATTTTTGATGATTACTGGTTTATAAAGCTTTTGGTGGAGCAAAGAGGGAAATAAGTTCATTTTCAAAGACTATATAAATAGATGCACTAACAAAAATGTCTATGGGACTAGCAGGGATGTTGAAAGAGGTTTCGAAAACACTTGAACCCAATAAGAAATTTATTGAGAAGGTAAATGTTTTCATCAAAGATCTAAACGAATTATTATCATCAAAAAAAATCGATGCAATCTGCGTTCCTGGTGGAAGCGTTGCTAAAGGAACCTTGATCAAAGATGATCATGATGTTGATCTTTTTGTACGGTTCAATTTTGAAAAATATGAAAATAAAGATATTAGTAAAGAGCTTGAAAAAGCGCTCAAAGGAAATTTTGATTATGAAAAAGTTCATGGAAGCAGAGATTATTTCCAGATCACTGATAAAAAATTAGTATTCGAATTAGTGCCAGTATTATATATAGATAATTATAAGATGGCAAAAAATGTCACAGATATGAGCCCTTTTCATGTAGAGTGGGTAAAAAAGAATAGCAATAATAAACTTTTATCCGAAATAAGACTTCTAAAACAATTCTGTAAAGCAAATGATCTTTATGGTGCTGAAAGCTATATAGGTGGTTTTTCTGGACACATAATTGATATAATGACAATCCATTATGGCTCATTTTTAGATGTTCTTAATGCTTCTCAAGATTGGAAAGACAAAGAAATAATAGATATAGAACATCATTTGGATGATCCTTTCAATGATCTTAATAGTTCTAAAGTTTTATCTCCTTTGATAATTGTTGATCCTGTACAACCAGATAGAAATGCAGCAGCTGCACTTTCAGAAGAAAAGTTTGATCTTTTCAAGGAAAAAGCAAAAGAGTTCCTAAAGAATCCAAGTAAAGAATTCTTCAAGAAAAAGAAGTTTGACCTTAATAAGATAAAAAAAGAGAAAGCTAACGATGAAAAAATAATAATATTTTATGCAAAGGCTTTACCTGGAAAAACTGATGTTGTCGGTGCAAAGCTTGTCAAAGTATATGAATATCTAGCTAAAGAATTAAAAAGAAACGATTTCAAGACCAAAAGGAAAGGTTGGAATTGGGATAAAGAAAAAGATGTATGTTTCTATTTTTTTATTGATGGAAAAGAATTAGAAAAAGAATTAGAAAAAAGAGGTCCACCAACAAAGATACTTGAAGATTCAACAAGGTTTAGAGCAAAGCATGACAATGTTTATGTAAGAAATGGAAGATTTTATGCAAAGGTTGAAAGGAAATTCATTAAACCTCTTCAGATAGCAAATTTTTTGATAAAAGAAACATATGTAAAAGAAAGGGTTAAAGCAATAAAAAAAGAGGTATTATAAATGGGATTTGTCAATGGTTTACTTGATTGGACAAAAGATACATTTGCTCCATTAGGTCCTGTAGGATTATTTATATTGGCATTTATAGAATCAATATTTTTCCCGATTCCTGTAGATTTTCTTCTCATAGTTCTTTGCTTAGCAAACCCAGAAATGGCTTTGTTTTTTGCATTCATAACCTTGCTAGGGTCTATTTTAGGTGGGGCTGTTGGATATAAGCTTGGTGAATATTTGGGTCTTCCGATACTAAAAAAGATGTTTTCAAAAAAGAAGATAGATATAGTTCATGATTATTATGAGAAATATGAAACCTTGGCTGTGGCTATAGGGGGATTCACACCTCTTCCTTACAAGCTATTTGCTGTTTCGGCAGGGGTTTTCTATATAGATTTTAAAAAATTCATCATTGTAAGCTCAATCAGCAGAGGTGCGAGGTTTTTTATAGTAGCAACACTATTGATGCTTTATGGCGTTGCCATACAAAATTTCATAGATAAATATTTCAATATCATAAGCATAATAGCAATAATTATACTCGCAATAGTTTATTTCATATATAATAAGAGGGAAAAATGAACGCAACCATTTTAAGGAATGAAAACAAGCAATATTTCTATCTAGCAACGATATTATTAACGCCTTTATCATTCTTATTTGATGGTGTTGTAAGTGAGTTAATGCTAAAGACACACAATTCTTTATTTGATATAATATTCTCTTTTTTTAGTAATATCTCAATAATTGTTGGTTTTATATTAGTAGTGACTATATCAATGCTTGCGATAAAAAAAGATCACAAATGGTCAATAGCAATACTAACTTCATTGATATTGACGTTACTTGTTGTTTATTATTTCAAATTTCTTGTTATGAGACCTAGACCAAACGGGATCGAATTAGTCATATTTTTCAATCTTATAGATTATAGTTTTCCTTCACTTCACACAGCAATAATATTTGCTATGATACCTATACTTGATAATACATTTTCACATCATAAGCGTCTATGGATTTTTATTGGTGTCATGGTTGGATTATCAAGATTGTATTTAGGTGTGCATTATTTTAGTGATGTGATATATGGAGTTCTTATAGGTCTTGTTATAGGAGAAGGAATATTATTACTAGAAAAAAGATATGGGTGGTTCAAATATCTGGAAAAATACATCTGGAAATAAAAAGACAAATTTTCCACCTATTGTTTGGATTGGTCTTGGCAGTTTTATATTATTTTGAGCATATCGGGCCAAGAGACATATTTTTTGCAATAATTGCAGCATCAATAGTTATACTTATACATAAGAAAAAGAAAATCAAATATATCAATTTTTTTATAAGGCATTTTGAAAGACCAGATATTAAATATGAAGGCCTTGGTGCTTTAAATTTCTTAATCGGCAGCTTTTTGACGATGATAATATTTGGTTTCAATAAAGATATAGTTACTGCAAGCATCCTAATACTTTCAGTTGGAGATTCTATAAGTCCATTGATAGGATTGAAATATGGAAAGACTTCAATAAAGATATTCAATGAGAAAAAATTGATTGAAGGAACAATTGCTGGAATCATATTTTCAACCCTTGCTGCAAGCGTTGTTGTGCCAATGATTCACGCATTTATAGCAAGCCTATTTGCAATGGTTCTAGAAGCTGTAGAATTCAAATACAGGATAGATGATAACCTCAGTATACCTTTAATTAGCGGCGTGATATTGACTTTATTAAGCCTCTTTTAATAATCTTATGCCTTCATCTATATCCTTCAATTCATCAGCTGATCTGTTATCAGTTATCATATAACCATAATTGGAGAATTCTTCTTCATATGAATCTACAACTTCATGCAAAACCTCATAAGGAATAGGCAAACCTAGCTTATTATACTTGATAAATATATCATAAAATTCCATTCTTAACGGATTGAACCTTATCCCTTCAGTTATAGCATCCAATGCTTTTTCAGCGCTTTTAACATAAGAATCAATACTTGATCGTTTTTCAAATCCTGATAAAAATAAGAAAGCTTTTGCAGAATTAGAATAATATTCAAAAACTTCTTCATCATCCAATCTATCAAGGTTACATCCCATGTTTTCATAATGTGAAAATAATAATTCTTTCAATCGCGGCACCACATCCTCATTTTCAGATTTTATATTCCAACTATCCTCTGAAGCATATCGTTTGAGAAAATCGTTTCCATTTCTAATGATTTCACCATTCTTGAATTCATGATAGCTTTCAGATTCCAACTCTTTATCAAACAATGTACAGATCCCTTTTTCTTTCAATCTTTCTGCTTTTCTAAGGTAGAATTCTCTTGCATCACTTCCAGTTAGCAGATAAAGTTCATTTTCAAGTATGGTGTTAAGTGTTTGAATATAATTGGAAAAAGGTAATTTTTTTTCATTTTCAAATCGATCAAGATTTCCAATCACTATTTTTGCCTCAAGCAATCTTTCATCAAAATCATCAGGATTATTAAATTGTGTAAATTCAACTGCTTGAATAGGTTCATTACTTATATCTTGTATGTAAAGAGAAGCGGCAAACATGTGAGCTAACGCTTTTCTAAGAACAAAATCAGGATGGTCTTTTTTCAAGTAATCAGAAATTATTTCGGAATAATTTTTTGGGGCATCAAGCAAGTAATTTGCGAACATACCAATATCATCCAACATAGATCTTTTATCCAGTTCAAATGTCTGTGTTTTAGATCTATTCTTTAACATTTCAACTATGTAAGGATATTCATATATATCAAAATCATGTTCTTCAAAAGTAGAATATGTATCTGATAAGGTTATTATTATTTCCTCTTTAGTCAAAGGAAACATTTCAATTATACTAGTCCCTGCACCCATCCAATAACTTTCTGGATTAATAGGTTTAAATAGTTTGTTATTTTAAAGTAGAAAAAGATAAAAAATAAAAGAAAATTAAGCGAGATTATTTCTTGCCGAATGCCCTTAAGATCTCTAAAGGAATAGTGAAAACAATAGTGTTCGATTGATCACTACTCATATCATTTATGCTTTGAAGAGTTCTAAGATGAAGTGCTCCATCAGCAGATGCTAAAGTTTTTGCTGCCTTTGCCATATTATTTGCTGCTACAACCTCTCCTTCAGCCTTGATGATAACTGCTCTTTTTTCTCTTTCAGCTTCGGCTTGCTTACCAATAACTCTCTTCATATCTTGTGGTAAAGTGATGTCTTTCAAGTCTACGCTATCAACTTTTATTCCCCAAGGATCTGTTGCTTTGTCTATGATTGTTTGTATCCTATTTGAAATCTCATCTCTTTGTTGCAATAGTTCATCAAGATCAACCTCTCCAACCATGTTTCTCATAGTGGTTTGTGCCAGTTGACTTACTGCAAACCTATAATTTTCAACTTCGATAAATGCTTTATCTGCAGCACTAACCTTATAGTATATTATAGCATTCACATTTACAGAAATGTTATCTTTTGTTATACAATCTTGATCAGGAACATCAACAGCTTTAACCCTTATATCTATTCTTTGCCATGATTGGATTAAGGGGATAACTATTCTTAATCCTGGATCCATAAGTCCGCTATATTTACCTAATGTAAATTTAACTCCTCTTTCATATTGGTTCACTACCTTTATGCCTGAAAGGATAAAGACTAGAACAAATATAGCTATATATGTAATTAATACCATTTTAATATCACCCGTTAAAGAATCTATTTAATCAATTTATAAAGTTTTACTTTATGAATCTTCTAGCAAAGTCAACAAACCTATTGAATTCTCCTTTATCTTTTCCTTTAGCGAACTCGATCATTTCTGACGCAAGTATTAAACTATTCAAATCTTTATCTTTCACTTGTTTTCTAAACTCGTCATTAGATAACTCTTTAGAAAGCTTATTCTTATGAGAATAAAAGTATCGAACAGAGTATGCTAAAAGCTCATAAGCAGTTTTTTTATCAATTGAATAAGTTTTCTCAGCATCTTTCAATATTTTCAATGCTTCTTTTCTATAATCAAGAGGTTTTAGTGTCTTTTTAGGCTCTTCAACCGCATTTTCCTTTTTATAATATTTAGAATAAAAATAATAAGTGGCAACAGCAAAAATGATTAGTATTATCCATAATAATAGATTTCTGTCTTTATCTTCATCAAACTCCAAAACTTCTTCATCATCAAGTGTTCCTTTAATCACAACAGTGTTATTCTTTTCGTCAACAAATTCTTTTTGAAAAGTTGTCATATTATTGCTTGTTGAAAATTTCATCGGAGACTCATTAAAACCCTTTTCTTTTAAGTCTTCAATTGCTTTTTTCAAATTTTGATTTGTTTTATTCTGATTATTTAAGATATCATTTTCTAAGCTTTCACTTTCAAACTCAGACTTCAAATCATCAAAAGTATTATTATCCATACTTCCAGAAAGGGAAGCTTTTTCTCCCGTTTCAGGATTGGTAAACTCTTGAGAGAATTCGTCAGAACCGAAATTAGGCTCATTTTCTTGGTTGAATCCTTGCTCTTCAAGCTGTTCTTTCATGTCTTGATATTCACTATTTTGTTCAAGCTGTTCTTTTTGCTCTTGTTCTCTTTGCTGGCTATCTTGCACTTCTTGATTCATCTGATTCTTTAAAGCGCTTGAATCCTGACTTGCTTGGTTATTCTGCAAATCTTGCTGCATTTGATCTTCTGACTTCAAAGGCTCAGTATTTTCTTGAGTCTCACTTGTGCTTTGAGTTTGTTGCTCTTCTTCATCGCTTGAAGATGATTGTTGCTGTTCTTCTTGGCTTTGACTTTGTTCGTCCTTATTTTCAACGAAATGAATATTTATTTTTGGAAGTGTTACAATTACTTGATCGCCAGCTTCATTAGTGTACTTGAAGCTTGAAGCAAACTCCCTTACTAATTCTTTATCACTAGTACCTATTCCAAATGCTATAGGTTCTTCTTGCTCTTCTAATATGGTAAAGCCTTGGGTTTGTGTGTTTGAGGAACTATAGTATGAACCTGAAGAACTCACAGTTTCAGTTATGGTATAAGTCAATTGACCCGATATAGCAGAACCATAATCATTTTCAACATATACGGGAATTATAGCTTCTTGACCAACATTAAAATAATAATCTGTACTGTTCACAGTAAAAACTAAATCTTCAGCATAAACTATTTGGATCATCAGAAGAATCAATATTGTGAAAAAAATGTTTTTTTTCATTAGATCACCTTAATATTGAACGCTTCCCATAATTGAAATAAATCCAGGATAATGAGGATATAAGCGAGATAAATATGAAAAGATCCTTGATAGATACATCTTCTTTTTCTCTTTTTATCTTATCGCTGAGACTATCATATATATCTTTTAAAGTATCATCATTAACTGCATTGAAATATTCACCATCTGTATTACTTGCTATTTTTTTCAAAAGTGCTTCATCGAGAAGAACTCGTCCATATGCATCAGTTTTTTTGCTACCCATACCGATAGTAAAAACTTGAATATCATTGCTTTTAGCATAAGCAATTGATTCATCAGGAGTTATAACACCTCCGTTATTTGCGCCGTCAGACAAAAAAATTATCACTTTTTTCTTGTTTGGAATGCTTGTTGCCATGTCAACTGCGCTAGCAAGCCCTACACCTATATGTGTTTCACAACCAAGACCTGTACAACCTCCAAAAAAGCTTTGAGTCGCTTGTATCTTGATAGCTTTAACTTTTTCAATTGCTCTTTCTTTCATATTGGTAAGATAACTTGTAGTGGTCGCTCCTTGACCAAAAGTGATTACACCAACTAAATCATTAGGATTCAATTGATCTATAAGATTCAAAGTATTTCTTTTTGCTGCTTCAAGCCTATTAGGGCTAAAATCAGTTTCCTGCATACTCCCACTAACATCAAGCGCTAAAATCACATTTACACCTTTCTTCGTGTTTTTCAATGGAAAATATGGATCTGCAAGAGCAATTATTGAAGATGAAAATATTATAAGCATCAATATCATAGATAAGTTCTTTCTCCATTTAGGCTGCTTATTTTCAGCTGCTTTCTTCAACAATGCAAGTTTTGAAAAGACTAAAGTTCTATTTTTATTTTCTTCTAATCTTTTCTTATACCAATACCAAACCAAAGGAACAAATAATAATCCAAGTAACCATAAAGGTTTTAGAAAAGTCAATCTCATTATCTTCTTGCCCCCCTTCGTTTGAAAAATATCCTTATTGGAATCGAGAAATCCTCATCAGTTTTTATCCTTATTTGATCAATCTTATTTTTCTTAAAAAATCCTTCTATTTTTTTATTATCTTCCTTAACAAGTTTATAATATGCTTTCATAATATCTTTATCGCTAGTATCTATCAAGAAGGTCTCACCAGTCTCAGCATCCTCAAACTCAACATAACCAATTTCAGGAATATGATTCTCTCTCGTATCAAACACGTTAATAGGTATGATTTCATGCTTTCTTCTAAGTATCTTAAATGGTTTTTCAAAATCATTAGAATCAAAATCACTAACTATGAAAAAGATACTTTTTCGTTTAACAACTTTATTTATCTTCCTTAAAGCTTCATAAACATCTGTTTTCTTGCTTTCTGGCTTGAATCTTACAAGCTCACTTATGATCTTCAATGCGTGTCTTTTCCCTTTCCTTGCAGGAATAAATTTTTCTATCTTATCAGTAAATATGAAAAGCCCTATGTTGTCATTGTTTTTTTGCGCTGCAAATACCATGGATGCTGCTATTTCAATATTAGACATACGTTTTTCTTTCTCATAACCAAAAGATTCACTGGCACTCCCATCAAAAACGATGTACGCTGTCAAGTCACGCTCTTCAACAAATTCTTTGACAAAAGGAGTGTCCATCCTTGCAGTAACATTCCAATCGATTGTTTTTATAGCGTCACCATAAGAATACTCACGAACGTCAGAAAACTCTATACCTCTTCCTTTAAAGACTGAGTGGTAAGCACCTTGAAGAAGTCCTTCAACAAGGTTTCTTGTAGATATTTCTATCTTTTTTACTTTTTTGATTATCTCCTTCATTTTTATGGCATTTTCACCTTTGAAAGAATCTTATCAATTATCATATCGCTTGTTATATCTTCAGCTTCAGCCTCATAGCTTATTAGTATCCTGTGTCTAAGCACATCCTTTGCTATGTGAAGCACGTCTTCTGGCTTTACAAAACCTCTTGAATTCAAAAGAGCATTAGCTTTAGCACCAAGTATTAACCAGATCAATGCTCTTGGACTTGCACCATAATCTATTTGTTCTTCTAGCTCTTCCAGATCATATTCTTTAGGGTTTCTTGTCGCATCAACTATTCTAGCAACATAATCTGTGACTTTTTCATCCACATATATTTCTTTAGCAAATAATTGGATGGAAGTCAAGTCTTTATCAGAAATTATCTTTTTCACGGAGGGAACATGATTTTTTGTCATCCTATCAATGATCTCAACACTGTTTTTTATATTAGGATAATCAACTATTAACTTGAACATGAACCTATCAACTTGTGCTTCTGGAAGCCTGTATGTTCCTTCAGTCTCGATAGGGTTTTGCGTTGCGAGAACAAAGAAGGGCTCATCAAGATTGAATGATTCCTTACCTATTGTTACTTGCTTTTCCTGCATGCTTTCAAGTAGTGCTGATTGCACTTTTGGTGGAGCTCTATTGATCTCATCTGCCAAAACTAGATTTGCAAAGATAGGTCCTTTTTGGGTTGTAAATGACGCTTCCTTGTGATTATATATTCTTGTTCCTAAAATATCTGCAGGAAGCAAGTCTGGTGTGAACTGTATACGCTTAAATGCAAGATTTGTGGTGTCTGACAAGGTCTTCACAAGAAGTGTCTTTGCTAATCCTGGTGCACCTTCTAAAAGCACGTGACCTTTCGCTATCAAAGAGATCATAACTTTTTCAATAATGTCCTCTTGACCTACTATAACTTTTTCTATCTCTTTTATTACAGTGTTGATTTTCTCAGAATATTTAACTGATTTTTCTGTTAATTTTTTTATTTCTGCATTCATGTGTACCCACCAAGATTGATGGAACATGCATCCTTTAAAAAATTTATGAATCTAAAGTACATATTTTTTAAGAATTCAGTATTTTCTTAGGATAAAGTTTATAAACTGGCACCTTTTTCTCTTTATTACATAAAGCGGGGTAGGGCAGCTAGGAGTGCCCGTCGGGCTCATATATCTCCAAGGTCGAATTCTCGATCAGAGATCAAGAAACCCGGAGGTCGGAGGTTCAAATCCTCTCCCCGCTATTTTCTTATACTTATTCTTAAAATTTTCTCAAAACCATCGTTCTACTATGAGATTATAGGTGCCGATTATAATTCTTAATATGAACTCTAAAATGACTATAAACATCAAGTATGTTAATAATAAAACCCAGTGAGAAGGTATAGATTTCAACAATATTATTGATTCAGAAAAGGAAAAATAAGACGCGTCAACCAAGAAGACACCTAAAAGCGCGAAAGGTAGCATTTTAGCAAGGTCTTTAGAGAGATCTTCATCGTAATAAGAAGTGATTCTCACAGATGCAACAAGAGATAATGATATCAAAAGAATGTTTTCTATGACAGGGTTTTTTGCAAGGAAAACTAAAAGCGTTGTCAGTACCATGAACCAAAAAAATATGAATACTGGAATCACTATCATGTATTCAAAAGGATAAAGTATTGCTTTGATAAATTTCTTGAGTCCTGAATGTTCAACATTATTATATCTATCAAGATCAAGCTTCAACAGATCTTTAGTTGCAAGAAATCTATAGAACTTGAATATGAATATTGAATAGAAGACGATACCTAATATGAAATAAAATAAAGGTTTTAATTGTATTACCAAACTATTAATATTAAAAGATATCACCCTAGGAGATTTCTTTATTTTTCTCTTTAAAAAAACTTCTATGATTAAACCTTCATTTTTTACTTCAATATCAAATTTATAAAGGGGGAATAACTCATATGATTAAACTGAACTAATGTGTGCTTGGTTTATATTACGCGCCTCTTTCCAGGTGCACAATTCAGTTTTTGCTTCTAAAAGTTAAAAACATTTATTAATCAGACAAAATTTCTAGAATCTCATGGAAGAAAAGAATCAAAGACTTAATGGAGAAAAACATGCCAAAACCTATTCTGAAAATAAAGTCTTTGAGCATGAAGAAAATAATTCTTCATTGAATCAATTGCCTTTTGAGAAGATCAAAAGAGAAATATTGATCAAAAGAAATGCAGATACAGACCCAAAATATGGTAAAAAGCCAGAGAACAGGACTGTTGATGAACTGATTGATTTTGGCATTGTCAATATTGATAAGCCTGCTGGGCCTACAAGCCACCAAGTTAGTGCTTACACTAAAGAGATTCTCGGAGTTGACAAAGCAGGACATAGTGGAACACTTGATCCAGGAGTTACAGGACTTCTTCCAACTGCATTAGCAAAAGGCACAAGAGTTGTACAAACTCTTCTTAGCGCAGGAAAAGAATATGTTTGCTTAATACATATTCACAAAGAACTACCTGAAGATGAAATCAAGAATGTGATGATGGGTTTCGTTGGCAAATTAAAACAATTACCTCCAATCAAGTCAGCGATTAAACGTGAATGGAGATACAGAAAAGTCTATTACATAGACATTTTAGAGGTCAAAGGACAAGATGTATTATTTAGAGTTGGTACTCAAGCAGGAACCTACATAAGAAAACTATGTCATGATATGGGTGAAAAATTTGGTTGTGGTGCTCACATGGCTGAACTTAGACGTACAAAAGTTGGCCCTTTTAATGAAGAAACTTTATGTTCTTTACAAACCTTGACTGATAACCTTCATTATTATAAGGAATATGGAGATGAGAAAGCTATAAGAAAAAATATATTCCCTATCGAGTTTGCAGTTAGTCACATCCCTAAAATTTGGGTTCTTGATTCAACTGTTAACAGCCTTTGTCATGGGTCAAACCTTAAAATACCTGGAGTTAGCAAGGTCGAGACAGAGATACAAATTGATGAAGATGTTGCTATAATGACTTTGAAAAATGAATTAGTAGCAATAGGAAAGTTAAAAATCCTTCCTAAAGACATAATTAAAAACAGTAAAGGAATCGCTGTAGAAGTCGATAGAGTCTTTATGGAACCAGGAACTTATCCAAGAATCGATTAGAGGTCTGAGCTTATTTCTATACTATATTTTTCCATCAAATGCTTAGCATGGTTGTTTAATAAGTGCTGTTTATCTCTAGTTATTATCTTTTTTGCACCAAACTTGATTGCTGCTGCTGCAAGCACTGCATTAGAAGGGTCGTCTATGACCTCTAATAATTCAGGTTCTACATCATTGACAAACATTTTTTCGTTAATCATGTGTCCCGGATAAAAAGGGATATTTACCATGAAAAGTTCAGGCAATTCATAATGAAGGTATAATTCTTTAGTTTTACGTTCTAATTCGTGGAAGTTAAAGCTTGTTATTCCAATATTAAAATCAGCCTTCTTTTTTTCTAATGTGTATAATTGGTTATTTTTTATTAAATGTATCAAATAGCAAGTATCTAAAAGAATTCCATTCATCAAATTATTAACTAATATCATTCATCATCGACCGTGAAAAGAGTTGAATCCTTAACCAAAAATAAACCGATTCTTGCACCTGCATCAAGCCACCCATGGGCATAGTTCAATGCAGCGAATGCTAATACATAATCTCCTTTTTCCCTAAAATGATATGCATCTGAATTGTAACGTTTAGCCATGTCAAGAAAATCTTTAGCTTGATCGATTCTAGATTTATCAAAACCTTTCTCTTCAACCATTTTTATAGCCCTATTGCTAACATCGAAATAATTATCAAGTTTTTCGGTTGTTACTTCATTATTCATTTTGGCACCAAAATTAATTCGAATAAGTTTCTTATTCATTTTCAATATGGTTTATTCTTCGTTTAAGAAGGTTTATCTTTTCATCAAGTCTTACTAGTATTACAGGATCATGTTTCTTTTTAACTAGTTCGTTATGTTTTTCTTCCAGAGATTTAAGTACGATTTTTATCTCTTCGAGCTCTTTTTTCTTCTTATCTACTAACTCTATCTTTTTCTTTTCGATAACTAGATCATCGCTAATTGTATCAGTTTTTTCTATCTCTTTTTGTGGCTCTGGTGATTTTTTATTCTCTTCTTCTTTTTCGAGATATTCATCGACTATTTTTTCAGCTTGTTTTTTATCGAAGAATTCTTTTTTTTTCTGTTCTTGAATCAATTTATTTATATCTGCTCTTTGCTTAAGCTTATTTTTTATAGCAGTTATCTCTTCATGGAGATTTTGATGTTCTGAATCTGCAGAAGGTTTACCTACTTTAATTTTTCTTTTAGGACCTATCTTTTTTTGTTTGCTCATCTTCGAATAAGTTCTCAAAATCAGTTTTACAAGACGTTTCATAGAATTTTTTGATAAATGAGGCTGTGAATTTACATTATTTGGTGATTGACCTTCAAAAACAGAACCATAAAGATTATTATCTGGTAATGGTTTGTTTTGATTTGATGGTGCACTATCAACACTCATTTTTTAAAAATGAAACATTCCTTTTTTAGAATCCTTATTTTTTTCTTCACCCATTTGAGGCATTGGTGCTGGATCCATAGGTAAAGGTTTCATTCCTTGCCCGTTTTGTCCACTAAATGAGTCATTTAAGCTATTATTTGTTTGAAAACCTGTATTCATCCCAGTATTATTGTTAGGTACTGGTTGATTTGGTTGATTAAAATTCATGTTTCCTGAATCTGGAAAATTAGGAGTTTGTGTTGTTTCCGTTTTGAAAGATTCAGTTTTCGGTTTTGGAGTTTCAGTTTTAGATTCAAACCCTAGTTTTATCTGACTTTTAACATCTTCGATTTCCATCTTCAATTCTTTTACCATATCTGCAACAGCAACAATTCCTTTTGCAATCTTTTCATTTTGTGATTCCAAAGTTTCAATTTTTTCAAACAAAGGCCCTACTTTTTCAGCAATTAAAGACGAATCATGTTCTTCAATCTTTAATTCTTCAGTTGCCGTATTGAAAAGGTTTACAAGACCGCTCATTGAGGAGTTTAAGTCTTTTAGAGTTGTTACTAATTCTTTTCCTTCTTTGCTTTCCCCAAAGGGGTTACTTTCTATCTTATCAACCTTATTTTTTAATTTTGAGAAATCTTCTTCAGGAACAATTGCATAATCATTAGCCATAAAATCACCTATTTTTAATAGTTTTATAGAGTATTAGATTTATATATCTTTCTCTTTTAGAGAAAGATGCTTAAATTCATCAATAAATGAATTTATTGTAGTTTTTCATTTTGAAAAAATGGAAAATATGTATGAATTTTCATAATCCATCGCAGATCTTCTCTTTTAATTATTTTAGAATCATTCCCAAATGACATCTAAGAAATGAGTTGAGCAACTGATACAAGGATCATATGCTCTAATCAGCTTTTCCAGTTCAAACTTTATCTTTTCTTCAGGTTTATCGAGCAGAGAAGGCAATATTTTCATGATGTCATTTTCCATGTTCTTTAAATTTTGAGTTGTTGGAGTTATTATATTTGCTTTTGTCACATAACCCTTATCATCAAATGAATATTCATGAAATAATATCCCTCTTGGCGCTTCTAATGCACTTACTGCCTTTCCTTTCTTTGGAGTGATCTTATGATGAAATACTTCTCCAACATCAATTTTTTTGATGAGATCTTTAGCTTTTTGAAGTAATATATGGATTTCGATACATTGTGCAAGGTTATTGTAATAAGGGTTATAACTTGGAAACAGTATACTATTTTTATCTAGAATTTTTTTAATATCATCAGGGATAAGTGTTTGATTTATTCTTGAAAGTGCTCCAACAAAAAAGCTTTTTTCTCCAATAGTGACATGTTTTGCACTACTATATTCTTCGACAAACTCATTCATCAAATCAGCATATTTCTCAACAGAATTACATATATTATCGCTGCAGATCACAGTCCCTTTAACATTTGGATTTTCATCTTTTTTCAAATAAAGATATTCTGTTTTATTGGAGTAGTCAGGAACGCTAAATGATGAAAAAAGCTTTATTCCTTCAAGTGAATCTTCCAAAGAAGATTTTATATTTTTTTGAAGAGTGGTCAATTCTTCATCAGTTGGCGCTTTTGTGAATCCTCCAGGAATATTTGTTATTGAATGTATCTCTCTTCCACCAATGATTGTTGTAATCTCATTACTTAATTTCTTCAATCTTATGCCAAGATTCAACACTTCTTTTTGTTCTTTAGCAAGTTCTATTACACTTCTCTTATTGAAAAAATCAGGTAAAGCTAAAAAATAAAGATGTAATGTGTGGCTTTTAATTATTTGACCAATCAATAATAATTCCCTGAGTGTCTCAATTGATTTATTAGGTACATGACCAAATGCTTTTTCGATTGCGTCAATTGATGCTATGCTGTGTGCTTGAGGACAAACCCCGCAGATCCTTGAAGTTATTATAGGGACTTCGTCATATTTTTTACCAATGAGAAGGCTTTCAAAAAGTCTTGCACCTTCAAAAACTTCCATACGAACATCTTTTACTATACCCTCATCTATTTTTACATATAATTTTGCGTGGCCTTCTATTTTTGTTATATAATCTATTTGAATTTTTTTAACCATTTTTTATTAAATTTGAATATCTTTTATTGGTTCCTGCATAAAGCATAAACATATTTTTTACTTCTTTATCATTCATACCTATCTTGTTTTTTAGGACTAGAAATAAGCTGTCTGCGTTTGCTTTCTCTACTGGACCCCTACACCCATAGCAAGGAAATTTATTATTAATACATATGGAATCACACCCACTATAAGTTATGCTTCCCATACAAGCAATTCCTTCTTTCAAAAAGCAAGGATTTCCATTTTTTCTACATTCGATACATACCGGACTTTTTCTATGTTCAATCTCTTTACCATCTAAAAAGGTTTGAAGCAAGTTTTTTATCTCAAATTTTGTTGGTGGGCATCCTCTTATGTATGCATCTACTTTGACAATGTCACCTATTCCTTTTATATTATCATGAAGATTTAGATACTCATTATCTTTTTTTATTTCTTTTTTTATTTTATCATCACTAAAATCTTTTATTGCTGTGACGCCACCAAAAGTTGCGCAAGTACCAAAAGCTACTAATTTTTTTGAAAGTTTTCTTATTTTCTGCAATGTTTTTATTTCTTCATCGTTTACAGGAGTTCCCTCTACAAAAGCTATATCAACTTCTTCAAAAAGATTAGTTCCATCTTTTATAAGAGGAAAATCAATAACTTCATAATTATCAAGTAGATCTAAAAAATCTTCATCCATATCAAGAAAAGTTATCTGACAACCATCACAAGATGTGAGAGAAAATATCCCTAACCTCTTTTTTTGCTTACCCATAATATTTTAACTCCTTTTCCAATTTACATTTAGAAAATGCGTGCTACAACTAAAACAAGGGTCATATGCCCGTATCAATTTTTCTATATCCAATATTATTTCTTCTTTTTTCTTATGTAGTAAGCTTGGAACAAATTCTTTTATGTCCTTTTCCATGGTTTTAAGATTTTGAACCGTTGGAGTTATTATATTTGATTTAGTGACAAAACCTTTATTGTCAAATTCATAATGGTGATATAATATGCCTCTTGGAACTTCCGTAGCAGCTATCCCTTTGCATTTCTTAGGTTTAAATTCCACAGGGACTTCATTGAAAAACTCAGTTCTGCTTAATAGATCTATAGCATGTTCTATCCAATGTACCAATTCGAGACTTTGTGCAATAAGATTGTGGAAAGGGTTCTTGCTAGGGAATCTTATCCTACTTTTCTTTATGAGCCTTTCACAGTTTCCTGATAAAAGTTTAAAATTATTATTCACTCTTGGAAGTGCACCAACCATAAATTCCTTACCTTCTCGCAGCGCAAATTTGCTTGTTGAATATATATTGAAAGATTCCTTTAAGAATTCCTGATACTTATCAGGTTGTAAAGAAACTCCTTTATCAGATATTATAGTTCCTTCTAATAATGGAAATCCATCAAATTGCTTTAAAGATATGTTTTCTCTGTATCTTTCAAAAGAAGGATATACAATTTTAGAGAATAATTCATAAGTTTTTGCTGCATCTAACGATGCTTGTTTTAGCATTGTCAGTAATTTATTTTTTTCTTCACCCGAAATTGAACGTGTAAATCCTCCAACGACTGATGTGAACGGATGCATCTCTCTTCCACCTATTATCTCAACCAATTTATTGCCTGTTTTTATTAAGTTCAAGGCTCTAGTTATTTCTTTTTTATATTTTGATGCCATTTCGATGGCACTGCTATGCCCCGTATAATCTGGCAAACATAGAAAATATAGGTGTGTTGCGTGGCTTCTAATCCTTTCACCCATAGTTAATAATTCTCTTAAAACTTCGGTTTGTCTTGTCACATTTATCCCAAATGCTGTCTCTATAGTTTTTAGGCTTGTTACTGTGTGTCCCACACTACATATGCCACAGATCCTACTTACTATTTCTGTGATCTCATCATATTTTTTCCCAATAATTATTCCTTCGAAAAATCTTGCACCTTCTGCCGCTTCTAAATGGCATTTTTTTATGGTGTTACCTTCTATCTCTAATTCAAGATTGGCATGGCCTTCAATTTTGCATATGTGGTTTAGCTTTATTTTACTCATTTTATTTAGTTTGATTTCTATATGTTAAAACCGTTTTATAAGTTCATCGAATCTTTTCGGTGCAAACTTTTGTACTTTCTGTATAAATACTTCTTCACTCACACCTATTCGTTTCAAAAGAGCTTTTTGTGCAGTGTAATTCATATCATCTATGGGTCCTCTACAACCAGTACATCCATGATTATTAGTAGGGCATAGTGCTTTGCAACCCCCATTGGTAATAGGTCCAAGACAAGGCACTCCTTGTTCTATCAAGCAATTATTTTCATTCAACGTGCAATAATAACATACAGGATTTGTTGTTAATGATGGTTTTTTTTCAAGCAAAAGGTCTTTGATGAACTTAAAAACTTCATTTTTATCAGGTGGACATCCAGGAATTGTATAATCTATATCTATATGATCACATAATCTTGTAGATTCAACAATCTTTAAATGGTCCACATTTTTATATATTTTTTTAGGTATATCTTTCTTTTTAGGATGATATTTTAGACTACTTTGCATGTTTCCAAACGCTGCACAAGTTCCAAATGCTATAAGTACTGTTGACTTTTCCCTATATTCTTTTGCTTTTTCAAGATCTTCTTCGGAGGAAACACTTCCTTCTAAAAAACAGATATCATAAGGACCTTTGCTGTTTTTTGATTGAATCATTGGTGCAGCAACAAGGTCAATTTTAGAAAGTAGGTCAAGTAAATGGTCTTGCAAAAAATAAATTGTCAATTGGCATCCTGCACATCCGGTTATGCTATGTATTGCAACTTTTGGTTTCATTTTTCTTCAAATTATTATTTATTGATTTTTATTCAGTGAATTTTTTTGCTAGATCATATCTAAATACTGGCCCATCAGTACACACATATCTCCCATGTATCATACAATGTCCGCATTTTCCAACACCACATTTCATATTTCTTTCAAAACTTACATAAATATCTGTTTCTGGATAATTATGTTTTATAAGCTTTTCAGTGACGAATTTTATCATTATGGGCGGACCACATAACACAAATTTTGGTTTTTTAGGAAATTTATATTTATCTAACAGGTCAGTTATCATACCTGTTTCTCCTTGCCAAGACGGATTCCCTTTATCGACTATTACTTTTGTCTTGAATTCCTTTTCCCATTTAGATAGATCCTTTGAAAAAAGAATGTCTTCTGGCGATCTAAATCCTAAAAAAATGTTTAGGTCTTTATAGTCATTTCTATGTTTTTGAATGTATTGGATAACACTTCTAGGAGGCGCAGTGCCGGTCCCTCCCGAAATAACTACAATATTGGCATTTTTCAATTCGTCCATAGGATATCCTCTACCATACGGACCTCTTAGCATCATCTTTTCTTTTGCTTTTAACCTACAAATATGGCTTGTTACATTTCCAACATCCCTTACTAAAAGCTCTATTTGATTATCATTATAACTACATACGCTAATTGGAGATTCACCCATTCCAAATATGCTGACTTCTATAAATTGGCCGGGAAGTATCTTTTGGTCTAATACATTTTTTACTTTGAATAGATATGTATCTTTTGTGAATTTCTCTACACTTTCTATCTTTGCTTCTTTTGGAAGATAAAGATTTTTTACAGGTTTTAATAGCTTATTTAATTTTGTATGTGGCATTTTATTTGATCTTGTTTATCGCTTCAACGAAATCTATCTTTGTTGGACAGTGTTCGATGCATTTTCCACATCCGACACACATATCTTTATTGAATCTTTGTCTATAATATAATAATTTATGATATATTCTATGCTTTAGTCTTTCAGTTCTTTTGTCCCTAAAAACAAAGCCCCCTGCTACTTTTGTAAAATCTTTGAATTGACAACTGTCCCATTCCCTTGTTCTTATGCCTTTTGTAAGAGTCATATCTGGTTTATCTTCGACTGTAAAACAGTAACAAGTTGGGCATAAAAGATTGCATCTTCCACAACTTAAGCAGTTTTTTGATAATTTTTCCCAAATAGGATTTTTGAAGTGTTTAAGGAATAATTTCTTATTTAATGTCTTTTCGCACTTTATTTGAGGAGGTTTGTAATCATAATCTTTTAGTCTTGACACTAATTTCATACCTCTTTCACTTCCAACATCGATATAATAAAATTCACCCATATCATAGAAAAAGAGATCATGATAATTTTCTAATCCCATAGAATCACAAAAGCAGTAAGGTCCTGGTTCTTTACAGTTATAACCAATCATTATTGTGTTTTTTCTTTTGTCCTTATATAAACAATCTTCATTTTTTGGATCTAGAAATAATGAATCCATCCTTAAAACAGCGTTGAGGTCACATAATCTCATTCCGAAAATTATTCTTTCTTTAAGTTTAGGTCCTTGAGAAGCTTTTTGTGATTCATAAGATAATATTTCTTATTTTGATGGTAAAAAGTATTTTTTTGCACTAAAATTAGGAATTTCTTCTAAATATATTCTTTTTATGTCTTTTATGGTTTGAAAACTAATAGAATTTTCTTTTGTTGGAGCTATAAGTTCACCTCTTTGTTTCAATTTGTAGAGGAACCTGTTCAAATCATCTTTCTTTAATAATTTCCCCATATAGGATATATTTCGATTAAGAATTTATAAATCTTTAGATAATTTTAAACATTATTGTGATCAATAAGATTTTGTCACTTTTAATTTGAAAAACCGATAGATTTATATATTTACTATTATACAGTAATAAACAACATTTCAGCAAAGTTTATAAAAAGAACAAAAGAAAAAAAACTTTGCAAGATGTTTTTGGGAATACAAAAAGAGGTATTCTCGACCAGATACCCAAAAAAATAACCTGTTTTGGAACATAAAGGAAATGTTTAAAAATGGAAAAATCAACAGATAATATTTTAGCAACAATGAAAGATGAAAAACAGATAGAGGAAGAGCTTGTAGGTGACCTAACAGGCGAAGAAGGACTTAAGATAATTGAATATCTAAAAGGCAAAAAAGACATATCTGAATTTATAATCGCTGAAAAATTAAATATTGAAATACACCAAACAAGAACACTTCTTTATAGACTCCTAGATAACAATATAGCCACATTCATAAGAAAAAAAGATAAGATCAAAGGTTGGTACATTTGCTATTGGACATACCACCCAGAAAACATCAATCATGCCTACATGAAAGAAAAAAAGGCGAAATTAGAAAAACTTAATGAAAGGCTCCATAAAGAAGAAGATAATCAATTTTTCATGTGCAAGAACGCATGTACTAGGATGCCGTTTGAAAAAGCAGTAGACTTTGAATTTAAATGTCCTGAATGTGGAGAACTGATGAATCAACAAGATAATTCTCGAACTATTGAATTCTTAAAAACTAGGATTGATGAACTTGTCAAAGAGATCAAAGTTAAATAATCAAATTAACAATAAATTACTTCTAAATAAAAGTTATATCATAATAATGTTGTCAATACTCCTGCACCAAATACTAAAATAAGACCTAATATTAACAGCGCCAATATGATTCCTTGAAGTATCCATGCAAAAAATGCTCTTATCCAGCCTAGATCAAAAGCAACCTTATATATGAAAAGCATTGCGATAAAAGCTACGATGCCTGCATAAACATTAACATACACATTTATCAATGCAGCAACTATACCTACAGAAATATTAACAATTATAACTTTTATGGTGCTACTATCTCCTCCAAGAAGATGTACAGCTATATTTAATGGCAAAGCACTAATAGCTAAACCAATCAACAAGATTATAATAAATAATAAGGTTCCCATAAAAAGATATTATAGTCTAATTTTATTTAAATCTATTGAAATCAAAGGTTTTATAAACATCCTCTTTTTCTCCACTATTAAATGGCAGATGAACATCTAACAAAAAAACAAAAGGCTGAACTTGAAGCTAAAAGGCTAAGAGAACAAGAAGATATAAGGAGGGTAAGACTTCCTAGGAATAATCAAGTTCTTGGTGTTCTTGAACAAAGGCTTGGTGGGTCAAGGTGCCGAATTAGATGCTTTGATGGGAAAGTTAGAGTGTGCCGAATCCCTGGAAGACTAAAAAGAAGTTTATGGGTTAGAGAAGGAAATATTGTTCTTATTGAACCTTGGGAATTTTCAGGAGATGAGAAAGGAGATATAATCTTCAAGTATAAGCCTAATCAGGTTCATGTCCTTAGACAAAAAGGACTTCTTAAAGAAATCGATGATTTCGATGATGATTTCTAAAATCTTAAATATTCTTTTTTTATTAAATAATTACTTTCATTCAAAAGATTTGCTAAATAATCCAAATCAGTCCCTTTATCACCAATATGGTTTCTTATTTTAATTGCTATATCATCTAATTTTTCAATTATTTCTCTATTTTTATCATTGATAGTGAAAAAGAAATCTGCAGTGTCATACCTTTCAGTATATGTTAAAAACATTGGAGCCTTACTAAATACATATTCCTCTTCAGAAACCTCATAAATTCTTGAAATCTTGGATTTATCAACATCTTCTTTTTTCAATAATGTGATTAATCCATATAAATACCCATACTCATTAACATAATCATAAGATATATCATCTTCATTTAATTGAGGCATTTCCCTTCTCATATATTTAAAGGATTTGCATCAATATTTAAATATGATAGGCTTTCATAAACTTTTAGAAATAAATGAGATTAGTTATTTTATTGACATTAAGATAAATTTAATAGCAAGATTTATAAATAATTTAATTATTATGAAATAACAACAAAGTTTAATTACTATAAAATAAAAACAAAATCAATATAGGGTGGTAAAAAGATGAAGAAAATATCATTAATTCTTATTGCAATCACACTTATGCTCTTTGCAGGATGTAAAGACGTTAGTTTTAATGAAGACAGTGAAGTGATATGCATACCAAAAGATAACATTACAAGCATCTGCGAAATGGAAATGCAAAAGCAGATTGAAGAAATAAAAGTCGATTTGAACGAGACAATAAATGAGTCTGAAGTCAATTTGATATACACAGAAGGCGATCTTATAGACCTTAATGTCACAGCAATAGATCCTGATGGAGATATAGTAACATATAATTTCTCATCACCTTTTACAGATGATGGGATTTGGCAAACTGAAGATGGAGATGCCGGGTTCTATAGAACTTTAGTTCTTGCAAGCGACGGATTCGAAACAGTATCAAAAGAAATAGTGATACAGATTCTTCAAAGAAATGCACTACCTATAATTATGATGGAAGATCCAACACATTTTGATGAAGGAACAAACATGGTACTCCCTTTCAACATCACAGATGAAGATGGGGACGAAGTTGTCTATACCATCGAAGGATGGGATTATGGATCAAGATATCCTTTAGACTATGAATCAGCAGGAATATATGAAGTCACAATAACTGGAGACGATGGAAAAGAGAAGGTTTCTGAAACATTTACAGTAATAATAAATAATGTGAACAGACCTGCGTCAGTAAATATTACTTCAGATTTAGTTCTCGTTGAAGGTGAAACCTTATCAGTTGATATTGAAACATATGATCCTGACGGTGACGATGTAACAGTTGAATTTGGTGCACCTCTAGATGAGAATGGTGAATGGATGACAGAGATTGGAGATGAAGGAATTACAGAATTCACAGTCACAGCATATGATGGTGTTGATGAAACCGTTGCAAGCTTTGAAGTTGAAGTATTACCGGCTAATAAAGCACCAATTCTTGAAGAAGTCGAAGACATGGTTGTTGAAGAAGGAGACACAGTAAGATTCACTCCGATAGCATATGACCCTGATGGTGATGACATCACACTTAGATATTCAGGTTGGATGACTTCAAGCACATACACAACAACCTATGATGATGAAGGAGAATATATTGTTACAATAACTGTAAGTGATGAAACACATAACACATTCCAACATGTAAAAGTTACAGTATTGAACAAGAACAGAGCTCCAATATTCATCAACGGAGAAACAGAAGAATAATTAGAGAAATAATTCTCTAAACTTTTTATTTTTTTATTTACAATGAAAGTTCTAGTTATAGGTACCTGGAATGAATCCATTTCCAAACAGTTTGAATTAGATGCTCAGATAGTTGGTAAATATCTTGCAAAAAGAAAACATTCTCTTGTTGCTTCACCTAGTTCAGGTATTCAAGGCTTGGTCGCAAAGCATTACAAGGAAGCTGGAGGAAATCAATTCATAGGATTCTACCCAGATCTTGATAAAATGGAATCAATAGGAGAAAAAGTATTGGTTGAACCTGATAAACCAATCTATACAAATGAAGATTATCCTGTAAGAAATATTCTTCAATTAAGAGAAGGAGATAAAATATTAGCATTGACAGGAGGAACAGGAACTTTAACAGAATCTATAGTTGCTGTTAATGACTATAATACACCCCTTTTATATCTTCACGGAAGCAGTCAGATAATTGATGGTTTCCTTAATTTAGACCCTGCTTTTGCAGAAAAGATCTATTATTCTAAAAATATTTCAGAAATTTTAATGGAATTAGATTAAGGATTATTCTGTCCAATCTCTATTGGAATCTTTCTCGTCTTCATTAAGCTCATCTTTATCATGCTTGTTGAAGAGAAATATGTTTGTCAATAAATACACAAGCGACATAACCAATAAAGTGATTACAACAAGTATAAATACTGCAAAAACCTTATTTTCCATAAGGTATGATAAGAAACTTTTCTCAGTAAAAAAAGCTAAAAGTATAAGTAATAATGTTGCTAAAGCTACTTTAAAATAAGTCCTGGATTCAGATAACTCATGGTTTAAAAGTTGAAGCTTCGCGTCAATTTCATCTCTTTCTTCTTTTGTCATTGTAAAAATATTTAGCTATTATAAATAACAATAATATCATTAACCAAAAAGTAAGATCATTTATCTTTTTTGCAGCATACAAAATCATGTTTGCTACAGCTAATAATATTAGTATTATAGCTACTTTTCTTTTCATTTCTTTGATAAGAAATCAATCTTTTCATTTATCAATTTCTTATTCTTATTATTTATCATGATTACTGAATAAAAAAAGTATACGATACCAACATATAATCCAAGAACTATAACTATCATAGTAAGCCCAACTGTTGATGCACTAGAAATCGCTTGTTGACCAAGTTCTGTCTTGAAATAACCAAAGATGATTATAAGTAAAGCAACAAAACATAACTCAAGATATAGCTTGTTTTCTTCTAACTCACTTTTCATAAGATCTATCTTCTCATTTAGAATTATGATGCTTAAATCCTCTTTATCCATAATTGTCACCTTTTTTAATATAAATGATGTCTAATGCTATATAAATCTTTTGATATAAGAATGTTAAAGAAGAATTAATAATAAAAAAAGAAAGTAGAAAAATCTACTTACATTGGTTTTGGTTTAATTGATTTAGCCATTCCAGCTGCAACTGTTGAACCTGAATCTCTAATAGCGAATCGGCTCATTTGTGGGATTTTCCCAACTTCTTCAATTACTACTGGTTGAACAGGTTTTAGTTTAACAATTGCTGCATCTCCATTTCTTAAGATATCTTTGTTTTCTGTTACTTCCTGTCCTGATTTTGGATCCATCTTCTTAACAATTTCTATGAAACTCATAGCTACTTGAGCTGTGTGCAAGTGAACTACAGGTGTGTATCCAACTGTGATTACACTTGGGTGGTTCAATACTACGATTTGTGCTTCGAATTCGTCAGCTACTGTAGGTACACTGTCTGGGTGTCCGATAACATCTCCTCTTGCAAGGTCTTTTTTACCGAATCCTTTACATGATAGTCCTACATTGTCTCCAGGGATAGCTTGTTTTAACTGTTCGTGGTGCATCTCTACAGTTTTTACTTCTGCAGATATTTGTTTTCCTTCTCTTCCTGGAACTGCTACAATCTTGTCTCCTGGTTTTAGAACTCCTGTTTCAACTCTCCCTACTGGTACTACTCCAATTCCTGTGATGTTGTATACATCCTGTACTGGGAATCTTAGAGGTAGGTCTGTTGGTTTTTCTGGTTCTTTTAGAGCGTTGATTGCTTCTAATAGAACTGGTCCTGTGTACCAAGGCATCTTGTCTGATTTATTTACGATGTTTTCTCCGTGTAGGCTCGCTACTGGGATGAATGTTACTTCGTCAACTTTGAATCCTACTGATGCTAGTAGTTTTCCAACTTCGTCTTTTACTGTATTGAATCTTGCTTCTGCGTGGTCTTGTAAGTCCATCTTGTTGATAGCCACAATCATTTGTCCAACACCTAGTGTTTTACTTAAGAATACGTGTTCTTTTGTTTGTGCGTTGATTCCATCGTTTGCTGCTACTACTAGAACTGCTGCGTCAGCTTGTGATGCTCCTGTAATCATATTCTTGATAAAGTCCTTGTGTCCTGGAGCGTCGATTATTGTAAAATAATACTTATCTGTTTCGAACTTTTTGTGAGCTAGGTCGATTGTTACTCCTCTTTCTTGCTCTTCTTTTAGGTTATCCATAACGTATGCGAATTCGAAACCTGCTTTTCCTAGTTGAGCTGCTTTATCTTTTAGTTTTCTCATTGTCTGTTCATCGATGTTACCAGCGTCAAACATAAGTCGTCCTACAGATGTTGATTTTCCGTGGTCAACGTGACCGATGAATACTAAGTTTATATGTGTTTTTTCTGCCATTTTTTCCTCCAAAATGTTTTTTTCTTGTTTTATTTTGAGTATAAATTAGGGATTTGAAAAATCCCTTCATTTATAAATATGTTGTTCTTGATGTTGTTACTCTTCCTTGTTTAGACCTTTTCTTTGTTTGATTATATGTACAACCTTATCTTGTAGTTCCATAGGTAGTCTTTCAAAGTTTTGGTCTATTAGTGAACTTGTTCCTCGTCCTCCTGTCGCACTTCGTAATTCTGAACTCATCCCAAACATTTCTGCTACTGGAAGCTTTCCTTTTACTACTACTTGTGCTCCTTCTTGTTCCATCTCTAGAAGCTGTCCTCTTTTGTTTGAGATAAGCTTTGATATTTCTCCCATGTATTCTTCAGGTGCTTCGAATCTTAGTGTTTGCATTGGTTCTAGAAGGATTGGATTTCCAGTTCTCATTGCATCTCTGATACCTTCTCTGATAGCAGGATACATTTGCGCTGGTCCTCTGTGGATTGCATCTTCGTGCAGTTTTGCGTCATGAAGTATAACTTTTACCTTATCACATGGTTCTCTTGCGACTGGGCCTGCTCTCATTACTTCTTCAAACATGTCAAGCAATAATTCCATTATTTCACCGATATAAACAATACCTCTTGTTTTATCAACAAATACACTTCCATTGTAAACACCTTTAATACTATCTGCTTCTTTTGTGTCCCAGCCTCTTTCAGTAAACTTATTTCTGAAGTCCAGATCTTTTCTTTTGACTCTTCCTTCAGGAATCTCGCCACTTTTGATTGCGTCATATGTTTCGTCATTTAATGGTTCTACTGTAAAGTATAGCTTGTTGTGTTTGTTTGGGGATTTTCCTTCTGCTTCTTCACTTTTCTTTGTTATACTTTCTCTGTATACAACAATAGGTGGTGAAGTTGAAACATCTACACCTTTTTCTGTTTTGATTCTATTTTCAATAACTTCTAGATGTAGTTCTCCCATTCCACTCATCAAGTGTTCTCCAGTTTCTTCGTTAATTTCTATCTTGATACTTGGGTCTTCCTTACTAACTTTTCTTAATACTTCTATTAGTTTAGGAAGGTCACTTGGTTTTTTAGCTTCAATTGCTTTAGTTATTACCGGATCAAAGATGTGTGTCAGTTTTTCGAATGGTTCCATCTCTGTTTCCATTATTGTTTCTCCAGGTACAGAGTTTAGTCCTGCTATTCCAACTATGTTTCCACATGGAACACTCTCAACTATTTCTCTTTTTGCTCCATTCATTACGAAAACTTGCTGTATTCTTTGTTTTTGTCCTGGGCTAAAGGATAAATTTACTTGTGTTCCTTTCTTTACAGTTCCTGAAAACACCCTTGCTGTAGCTATTTCTCCAGCTTGAGGGTCAACTATTATCTTTGTAACGCAAAGAACTAATGGACCTTTTGTATCATTTGCCATCAATGATTTTCCTTCAGTTGTTTCATAGTCCCCATGCCATAGTTTTTTTATCCTGTATGGAGCTGCATCTGTTGGATTTGGGTGGTGTTGGATGCTCATACTTAACACTACTTCATGAAGTGGTGCTTTTTTAGCTAGAGCTTTTCGTTGTTCATCATCACCACTTTCATAAGCTTCTATTATGTCTTTGAAAGTCATACCTTTTTCCTGCATGTATGGAACGCTTAATGCCCAATTATGGAATGCTGAACCGAATGCTACGCTTCCATCTTGCACATTTACTGTCCATTTTTCCTTGAACTCGTCAGGAGCGTTTTTTCTTATGAAATTATTTACGTTTGCAATGATTTCCATGAATCTTTGCTGCATTGCTTCAGGAGTCAATTGCAGTTCTTTGATAAGCCTATCAACTTTGTTTATGAATAAAACTGGTTTTACTCTTTCTTTTAGTGCTTGTCTTAGAACTGTTTCTGTTTGAGGCATTATTCCTTCTGAAGCGCAAACTAGTGTTATTGCTCCATCGACTGCTCTCATTGCTCTTGTTACGTCACCACCAAAGTCTACGTGACCTGGTGTGTCGATTAAGTTTATTAAGTATTCTTCACCTTTAAAGTCTTGAACCATGGAAACACTTGCTGAATCTATTGTGATTCCTCTTTCCTGTTCGTCTTCCCTAAAATCTGTTACTCTTGCTTTACCTGCAAGTTCTTCACTCATCATTCCTGCTCCTGCAAGTAGGTTGTCTGAGAATGTTGTTTTTCCGTGGTCGATGTGAGCACAGATAGCAATATTCCTTATAGATTTAGGGTTTTTACTGATCCTTATGACCTTGTCTGTCATTTTTTCTGCCATGTTTAAATTCCTCCGAATTTTAACACACAAAAGTGTTAAATACTTTTGCGCGTGTTTTTCACCTATTCTAGTATGTGTGCATCGTGCACAGTCTTATATGAATGAATCTCTTTGTCGTTGAACCATAGTGGAACTTCTATTTCAGCATCTTTTTTATCTGCTGATGCATGTATGAGATTTTTTACACCGATTCCTTTTTCGTCTGCGTATCCATAGCTAACATGTGCAAAGTCTCCTCTTATTGTTCCTGGTGCGCTTGATTTTGGTTCTGTTGCGCCAACCATTTTTCTCACAAGTGCTATTGCTTCGACTCCTTCGATTGTCATTGCTATAACTGGACCCATTGTTATCATGGATTCTAGTCCTTTATAGAATGGTTTTTCTATGTGTTCAGCATAGTGCTTTTTTGAGAAGTCCTCATCTACCCAAACCATTTTCATAGCTACTAGCTTTAGGCCGACATCTTCAAATCTTGAGATTATTCTGCCCGCGACAGCTCTTTGTACGCCATCTGGTTTGATCAATACTAAAGTTCTTTCGATCATCATAATTCACCCTTATTTCTGTTGTTTCTTTATATCTTGATATTCTTTTGTCCATCGAGTATTTCTTGGTTTTCTTCTTAACTCTACAAAGTTCTTTTCACATTTGCTTGAGCAGAAATTGAATACTCTTCCGTCAGCCTTAACATAGATTTTTCCTGTTCCGACTTCAATTTTTATTCCACAAAAACTACAATCTGCCATGTTAATCCCTCTATACGTTTCCTCTTCCTGTCTTATTTAGAGGTCTTGCTTCGATTTCAGTTTCTCTAAGCATTAAGGTATCACCTACTTGGACAGGTCCTCGAACGTTTCTTCGAAGTATCTTGTTTGCATCTCTTCCTTCTAAGATTTTACATCTTATTTGGATAGCTTCACCTCTTGTTCCTGTTCTTCCGACGATTTCTTCGACGGTTGCTGGAACTGCGTTTGTGAAATTGACGCCTCCTTTTGTTTGTTGTTCTTGATCTTTTTTAGCCATTTTAGAAACCTTCTTACTCTGACTTAGCTAGTTCTGCAATTATGTCTTTTGCTTCGCCTTCTTTAATCACTACAACTGATGCTGTTCCTACTGGAATTCCTGCAGCAGCGCCTAATTCTTCTTTTACGCCTACTTCAAAACAAGGTATTCCTTTTTCTTTTGCCAATATTGGCATGTGCATTACAATTTCTTTTGGACTTACGTCTGAAGCGATTGCTACTAGTTTTGCTTGTCCTTTTTCTATTGCTTTTGTAACTTCATTTGTTCCTTTTCTTATTTTACCTGTTGATTTTGCAAGCTCGATTGCTTGGTATACTTTTTCATTGTCTGCCATTTTTTCCTCCGAGTCTTCGGTATTTTATTTTTTGATTATTTTTTGAGAATAAGTCGATTTGACCTCTCATCCAACAAGAATCTGCTTTGTTCTTATTTTCATCTAATCATTGGTCTCGAGAATAGTATTCTCGAATAAAAAGTAGAAATCCTGTTTGCTTTATAAAGGTTTCCTTAACTCAATATATCTTAAATTCTTGAAAATATATTATTATATGGCCCAACAATAGTTTCAATAGGGATTCCCTTAACCTTTCAAAAAATGGGCGAATATTCAAGAAATTTTATGAGTAAAAAATTGATCAGTGAACTATAAAATGAAACTCTTGAAATAACATTGCCTGATGGGTTTACAAAAAAATTTAAAGATTTAGAAGATGATGAAAAAGATAAATTCAGACCAAGTATAACAGAATATGTTAATTCATTAGAAAAAATTAATAATTCTTATTTTCCTATAATCAAACTTGGTACTAAAACAGCAATCGAATCCGTAGCAGATATTTTTTAGGCAAATTATATAGTTCTATAAATTAATTATTTTATCAGATTTCTATGCTTATGTTCCTCAGTGAATCTGTTCATGTTCAAGAAACTACTTATTTCCGCTTTTAGGTGTGCTGTTTGTTGTTTTAGCATTCCGTCCCATTCAGTCATCTTGGTCTTATATACAAATTTATTAAATAATGTTCTTAAGAAGAAATATTCAGCTTTTTGTTCCCAGCTTTTTTCATAATCTGTTTTCACTGCTGCAAAGAATTGACAAGAAACCTCTCCTTTCTGCACTATTTTTGGAATATCATCAACTCTTATCTCAACATCTTCAAATTCTGCAGAAATTTTTAATTTTATTTCAAACTGGACATAATCGGTCAATGTCTTCCATGGTCTAAATTCAACAAACACACTTTTATGGTTATCAAAAACTTGTTGAGAATTGGTTATTACTCTTTTATCATAACCTACTTGCTTGAAATATGAATTAATAAGCGAAAACAATTCTTTTAGTTCAAAAAGCCCATAGTATGAAACTTTGTCACCTGCTATTATCGTGTGTTTTTCTGCCATCTTATCCTATTTCTTTTTTTATTCTTTTTAAAATTATCCAAGACAATACATACCCAAATATCTTGAAAAATCTTCTTTAAGAGCATACATCAAGTAATATAATTCATCACTCCAAACCATGTCATTATCCCATTTGACAACTTTTCCATGAAAAAATTTATCTCTTAATTTTTCCATAAATTCCGAACTTTCCCATTGATTGTCTGGATCGAGGATTATTTTTCCGTCGAATATGAATTTAAGCCTTCCATAATCTTTTTTTACTTTTTTCCCTTTTTCAACAACTTCGCGTTGATCTATGTCGAAACCAAATATCTCAACAATCAAATACCATTTAACATAAGGATTTATTCTTTTGTCACCTTCTAATTTAATCTTGTATCTATTGCCTTTGAGATCTCCTTTGACATTTACTCTTCTTTCATAGAATGATAGATCTCTGTCTTCCATCCATTTCTTCATAAAACGAAGGATTTCTTGAAAATCAAAATAGCCTTTATAGTTTAAATCAGAATCATAATTTAAATCGCTTAAATTTCCTCCTGCGCTCATAAGAGTTTATAGAGATATTTTGCTTTTTAAATGTTTCTAAAGCATTTCTTTACATTCAGCGCAAACCATTTCACCGTCAACTTCAACTAATCTCTGACTATATAACCCACAAGATTCGCAAACTCCTTCGCTATGTCCTGACTTATATATTGGTTTTCGGTCTTCTTCTTTAAGGTTTATATTCTCATAGACAAGCCCAAAAAGTTGAGGTTGTACTCTCAATACATCTTTTAAAGTTAATAATCCGACTAGTTTTCCATTATCAACTACTGGCATCTGCCTTTGGTTTATCTTGCTCATTATAGAAAGTGTTTTTATTATATCTGCAGTGCTGCTTGTTGTTCTAACACTCGAACTCATGATCTGTGAGACTTTTGTATCATTTGCGCTTAAGCCGTTTGCTGCAAGCTTTCGAGTAATATCTTTTTCAGTGACTAATGCAATAAATTTGTCGCCATCTCTTACTACAAGACTAGCTACATGGTTTTGTTTCATCTTTTGTGCTGCGTGTTGTACAGTTTCTTCTTTTGAGACAGTCACTGGACTGATTGTCATTGCATCATATACTTTATAATTCATATTACCCACCTAAAAACTGTGATGAGTAAGATATATTTAAACTTATTGAAATCAAATAAAAGGAAACTATTAAAATTTGTAAAAAATATCTAAAATTCATGAAAATGATATTAATTAGAGGGCCTTTAGGTGTTGGAAAAACAACTATATCTAAAAAATTGACAAAAATAATAGATGGGAGATATTATTTAATAGATAAAATATTAGAAGATAATGATTTAGACCACCTAGATGAAAAAGAAGGATTTATTCCATTAAAAAATTTTAATAAAATTAATAAAATAATACTTAATGATATAACTTCAAATAAACTAGAATCTTATATTATAGATGGATGTTTTTATTATATTGACCAAATTAACCAATTAAAAAAATTATTTGGATCCAAATTAATTATATTCTCTCTAAAAGCAAGCCTTAAATCTTGTATTTTGCGTGATAAAAATAGGAAAAATTCTCTTGGAACCAAGGCTACAAAAGAAGTATATAATAAAGTGAATGAGGTAGATATAGGCATTCCAATTCATACAGAAAATAAAAAAGAAGAAGATATAATAAGAGAAATAATAAATAAAATAAACTAATTATTGAGCATTATCTCAACATCATCTCCAAAGATTTCTTTAATATTATTAAAGATTGGTTGCTTGATAAATACCTTGCTTGGTATTGCAATCTTACTTAGTGCTTTTTCAAGCTCTACCAAAGAGGATTTTTTCAATGCTGAAAGGCTTCCTTTTGAGTCTATCTTTGCTAATGAGACATCTTTTTCAGGATTGTCAATGTCATGGATTACAAATGCATCTTTATCTAGAAGAATTACCTCTCCAAACTTGTCTCCATGCTTAACTCTTATTTTTGTCCTTTCAAGTTCTCTTCCTCTTTTTCTTTGGATATATTCAACTAGTTCTTTTATGAATACACGACTTTCTTTTTGCACTTTATTAACTTCAGTTTTTGTTAATTTCTTTGAATCATAATCTTTTTTAGCTTCGACTAAATCAGCGAAGACCTTCTTATATTTGGAAGGCATATACCCTTTATGCAATATGTGCTCATCGAAAAGTTTTGCTAAATCTTTTTCTGGCATTTTTTCGACACCTTCAAAAGAAAGTGCGTCTCTAACCATTGTTATTATATCATTATATGTTTCTATGACGGTTTCTGATTCCTTCTTTATATCTATCTCGCTAAAAAGCTTGTTTAATCTTTCAAGGAATTGATGTGCCTCAGTTAGGTGTTTGTCTAGCTCTGTTCCACTAAACTTAGTCCTTGAACCGTGCTCTAAGTCCTTTCTTACCTGGATTACAGCTTCTAAGGTCTTAACATATTTCTCTTCCAATATCTTTTCTTTTTTTACAAAGATCTCTCTGAGTAATTGAGGTGTCTCTTTTGGTGTTGGAGGAGGTATTCCATAAAGCATTATAGCAGCCTGACTTGGCATAAGAAGTGAGTAAAATATGTCTTCCATACCTATCTCTTTAATCCTTGCTTCAATCCTGCTAAGCATCTGCTCGCCACTACTCATCATCATATCGATTGCTTCCGGACTTGGTTTTACTTTCCCCATCCTAAGAAGCTGTTTCCAAGGCATGAAAATTCCTCTGTCATAGAATGGTATTCCATCTCTTAAAAATGTGAATATTACAGGATTTGCTTCCTTGATATTCTCCCAGAAATCAGTAAGTATATATGTTTGGATGTTGAATGGTTTTTTAATTCCAGTCATTGCTTGAGCTTCATAACTCATACCATGAATAATTGCTCGTAATTTATCCTTAAGTTCAGCTCTGGTCATTTTCTTTACATCTGTATCATCAATGACTATGAAAACATCAATATCACTTTCCTCAGTCGCTTTCCCTTGAACAAAACTTCCTGCCAAAACATAAGAAACAATATATTTTTCAAACTTCTTCAAGACCATAGTCTTATGTATTTCAGATATCTTGATTGCTGCAAGCATCCCTTTATCATATATTTGAGCACCACTAGCAATCAATTGAAGATAATCATATTTTGCATCATAACAACTTTGCCAAACCTCATTTAATACCACTGTTTGGGCTATTAAATCTTTATCAGCGTCACTTGCCATTTTAGCAATGAAATCACTTAATTTTTCTTTTAGTTGCAATTTAGCTATCTTTTTTGGATCAGTATCATCTATTAAAACAAGAACATTTATTTTATCAGGAACTATATTTCCTTTCTCATCTTTTTGTGGTGGCAAAAGACTTATTCCTAGAACAACTTCATCAAACTTTTTTAATAGGGTTTTTTGAAAACCTTCTATCTTCTTCTTTATTGCATCAAGCTTTTCTTGTGCTTCTTTTGGAAGTTGAGGTCCTTGATTTTTCATCTGTTCAAGTGCTTTTTCAGTATTTTCTTTGATTTTCTTGTCGTAATGTTCTTGTGTTTTAGTCTTTTTTACCATTTATGTTCCACCTAGATGTTTAATATTTTAGAAGAGCTGATTAATCATTTATAAAAGTTATGAATAGCATTGTCAATATAAATTTAATATTTGTAGGGAAACTTTTATAAAGAAACCTAAATTCCGATTCTATGTGACAGCGTCAAGTGCGTAGACATTGTCGTTAGTCATTTATTAATCGTTTAAAAAATGAAACTACCAAAAACAACAAAAAGATTATGCAAGAACTGTAAGACTCATACAGAGCATAATATAAAACAAGCTAAAAGAAGAACTCCTGGAGCAGCACATCCTCTTGCTAAGTCAGCTAAATCAAGAACTGGCTTTGGTAAAGGAGCAGGTAACCTAGGAAAATACGGTTCTAAACCAGCAATCGGTAAATTCAAGATGACTGGTGCGAAAACTACAAAGAAACTAGATCTAAGATATGAATGCAAAACATGTAAGAAATCAAGCGTTCAATCAAGCGGCGTAAGAGCAAAGAAGGTCGAATTCATCTAGAGGTATAATAAAATGACAATCATAAAAGAACCAACTTCAAAATTTATCAAAGTAAGATGCCCAAAATGCAAGAATGAGCAGATAATCTTTGGAAAAACAAGTACAGAAGTGAAATGCTTAGTTTGCGAAAAAGTTATCGCTGAACCAACTGGTGGTAAAAGCAAAGTTAAAGCAATAATCTTAGAAGTGCTTGAATAAACGTCTAAAAACGTTTTTCATTTTTATAATCAAATAGGAGAAAACAAACTATGTTAGAGAAAAAAACAGGATTTCCAAAGGAAGGCGAATTAATCCTCTGTACTGTTACTAACATACAATATAATTCTGTATTTGCTAAACTTGATGAATATAAGAATCTTCAAGGAATGATTCATATCAGTGAGATAAGTCCTGGGAGGATCAGAAATTTAAGAGACTTTGTAAAAGAAGGTAAAGTTATAGTCTGTAAAGTTCTAAAAGTTAATGAACAAAGAGGACATATCGACTTATCTCTTAGAAGAGTTAGTGAAAGCCAAAGAAGATTGAAGCAAGAAGGTGTAAAGCTTGCTCAAAAAGCTGAAAAGATCATAGAATTTGCAGCAAAAAAACTTGGAACCGAAACTAAAACATTAGCAAAAGAGATTCAACAAAAGGTTTCTGGAGAATTCCAAACAATATATGATTGCTTTGAAGACGTT
>PKTL01000067.1 GCA_002867475.1 Candidatus Woesearchaeota archaeon | reverse complement strand
TAAATAAGTTTTAACTTATTCTGTTTTGGTCGAGCTTTATTAAAAGGTCGGTTGGCATCACTCCAGATGGAATAACCCAACTCTAACTTATTCTAATCTAGAAACATATACTCTAAACCCGCTTCCTTTTGCAAGTGTTTCTACATTTCCAAAGGTTTCTTCCATCAATTGCTCGAATCCTTTTCCTCCTTTTTGATGTCTTGCAACTATCTGAAGAACTCCACCCTGTTTTAGATGATCTTTTGCTTTTATTATCATCTCATTACAAACGCTTTTCCCTGCTGTTTGAGGAGGATTTATGAGTATTGAATCATATTTTTTCTCTATTTTCGCATATATGTTTGATTCGAAAACATTTACTCTTTCTTGCAACTTTTTTGTTCTTACATTTTTTCTTGCAACTTTCAGTGCTCTTAGATTTACATCTACCATATCCACTTTTATAGAATTATTTAGTATTGCTAAGGTTATACCAACCGGACCATATCCACAGCCCATATCAAGAATTTTCCAATCATCTTTAATTAAACAATGATTCAATAAAAGTTCAGTTCCTAAGTCAAGTCGATCTTTAGAGAATATTCCTGGTGCACCTAAGAGTTCTATTTCCAATTTTCTTTTCTTAAGATAAAATCTTATTTTTATATCTTCAAAATCACTATTTTGTTCTCTTGAAAAATAATGAGGACTCATGTTCTGTAAACTTGGCCAGCTTCATCTACTTGGATTATACCATACCATTCAAAAAGGATTCTGTTTGTAATCTTTATAAGATCTTGATCTTTCCCATATATCTTTAAGCAGTTCCCTTCATATTCTCCACGAGCATCATCATCCCTTATTATTTCTATTACACCTTTATCTGTAGAATTACAAGTTTGAACTATTGGACATCCCGTATCATTAATAGTGCATGCAGGTTTTACATTAACATTATAGACTATTGTCAATCCTTGCTTAAAATTAACTCCAGCTATTGCTACATCACTCTTGTTCTCTTCTCTTGGGTCAAAAGTAATGTATATGTCTTCTCCTGCTCTTGTTAGTCTAGGGAAAAAATTAGTATTGTATGAAATGGTTTCATTTTCAACTTCTAAAGGACCATATTGTGTCATTATTATGTATGGGACCCCATTTTTTTCTATCTGAGTATACCAGATTCCTGCTTCTTTTGTAAAATCATGCCCATTATAGGAATAGGATATTATTTTTTCTTCTTCGGGTATGGATTGTTGAATCCTATCCTGTTGATAATCATAAACGAAATAGAAAAATGCAAGTAATGCTATTAAAAAAAGTGCTATGCTAATATAATCTACATTTTTTGTTTTTTTCCTGTTTTTAACGTATGCTGGTTTTTTTTCTTTCATTTTTTTCACCTTTATGGTAAAACCCCATATTTTGTGTAAACTATTAGATCTTTAAATCTTAAGAAATCATATTGATTTCCTTCCATTATTAAGCAATTATTATTTAATTCAATATTTGTGTTATTTCCAGTTCTTAAGTATATGAAAGGTAATTCAGGCGTTGCATTATCACAATTCATAACTGGTAAACCAGGATATGATGTTGAATTAGTTGTTTTTGCTCCATAGATAAAAATATTTTCTTTTATAAAACTTTCAGAGATTTCTAATCTTGCTAAGTCTATATACTGCGCATTTATATCATTCACATCGATTAATATCACTGCTTGATTTGTTGATAAAGCCGCGTTTATTTCATTTGTATCATTCTTAAACCTTGCTAAATCTGAGGGATGATAATAAAAATTGTAATAATTATCATTTATTTCAGTTATATAAAATGAACTTTGATCAACTTGAAAACTGAAAACTTCCCCATTTTCATTTTCATATTCCAGTTCAGGCACAGTATTGTTTTGAGATACAAAGATCCCCATTATACTTCCAACCATTATCACTGATATGAAAAGTCCCATTATTATCTTGTTTCTTTTTTCTATTTCAGCGCTTGATTTTTTTCTTTTTATCTTGTATGGAATGTGCTTTATTTTCTTTTTTGCCATTATAGAAGGATAAAAATATTAATTTATTTATAAAATTATCTAGATAATTTATACTTGAAAATAGTGTCTATTTTCATTGTATAAAAATAACTAAAAAAATAAAGAAAATAGGTTTTAATACAAAAAAAAGAAAATCTTTTTCTGTACAAAAATTCAAAGAACTTTTAATACCTGTAATGGTCAGGTTTGTATGGACCTTTTACTGGAACACCCAAATATTCTGCTTGGTCATGTGTTAATTCTTCGAGTTCGACACCGATTTTCATTAAGTGAAGTCTCGCTACTTCCTCATCAAGTATTTTTGGAAGCACATAAACACCGGTTTCATAATCTTTTGTCCATAGATCTATCTGTGCAAGTGTTTGGTTCGTGAAACTATTACTCATCACAAAGCTTGGGTGTCCAGTTGCGCAACCAAGGTTTACAAGTCTTCCTTCTGCAAGAATATATATCTCGTTTCCGTTTGGCATGACATACTTATCATATTGAGGTTTGATATTTATCCTTGATGCTCCTGATTTGTTGTTTAACCAATCCATATCTATTTCATTATCAAAGTGACCAATATTGCAGACTATCGCTTGGTCTTTCATAGAATTAAAATGCTTATCAATAATTATATCCTTATTACCTGTTGTAGTTACAAAAATGTCTCCTTCAATCACAGCTTTATCCATCTTTTTCACTTCGTAACCTTCCATTGCTGCTTGAAGCGCGTTGATTGGATCTATCTCTGTTATTATTACTCTGCAACCATAGCCTCTTAATGATTGTGCACATCCTTTTCCTACATCCCCATATCCTGCAACGACCGCTACTTTTCCTGCCATCATAACATCTGTTGCTCTTTTGATACCGTCAACTAGGCTTTCTCTGCAACCATATAAGTTGTCGAACTTGCTTTTTGTAACACTATCATTCACGTTTATTGCTGGAAATAAAAGCTCTCCTTTTTCCATCATGTGATAAAGCCTGTGAACACCTGTTGTTGTTTCTTCGCTTACTCCTTTAATCTGCTTTGATATTTCAGTCCAATTAGTAGTATCTTTCATCACTTTTATTCTTTTGATCAATTCTCTAAAGTCTTCTCCTTCATCTGAATAATCTTTGTCAAGAAAACTTGGATCTTTTTCTGCTTCTACTAATTTATGTATGAGAAGTGTTGCGTCTCCACCGTCATCTACTATCATATTTGGTCCAATAATGTTTCCATTCTCATCTTTGAACTCTAATGCTTTTTGAGTGCACCACCAGTATTCTTCTAAAGTTTCTCCTTTCCATGCAAATACAGGAACTCCTGTTTTTGCAATTGCTGCAGCCGCGTGATCTTGTGTTGAGAAAATATTACAACTTGCCCATCTAACTTCTGCACCAAGCTCGACCAAGGTTTCTATTAGTACTGCTGTTTGGATTGTCATGTGTAAGGACCCCATTATCCTTGCGCCTTTAAGCGGCTTATCATTTCCATATTTTTCTCTTGTTGCCATCAATCCGGGCATTTCATGTTGTGCTACATCTAGTTCTTTTCTTCCCCACTCTGCAAGGGAAACATCTTTTACTTTATAATCTTCAGTCATTTTATCACCAAAACTTGGTTTTTTATGTTTATTTATATATATTATTGGAAAAAATAAAGAAATTTTCTTTAAATAATTATTATTTTTAGAAATTTTACATATATTTAAATATTAAAATAGATATTTTATAACAATGGAAAAAATATTGCTTGAAAGAAACATTAAACTGTATTATATGAATAGGTTCTTTAGACAATTCGTATTATTTTTGCCTGTCTGGGCTTTATTCTTCCAAGAAGTTGGATTATCACTCGCACAAATAACAATTGCTGCAACTTTGATGCATGTTACCATACAAATATTAGAAGTTCCAAGCGGAATCTTTGCAGACCTTTATGGAAGAAAAAAATCTGTTTTCTTATCTGCTCTATTTTTCATGCTATCAATCCTCTCATATAGCTTTGCTTATAATTTTATTCACTTATTACTTGGAGAAATATTGATGGGAATAAGTTTTGCATTTTCATCAGGAGCAATTCAAGCAATGATTTATGATTCGCTTTATGATCTGAATAAGAAAAATAATTTCAAGAAAGTTGAAAGCCATTCTTTTTTTATTTCAGGCATTTCCCATTCAATTGCAGCGATAATAGGAGGTTTTATTGCAGTTTATAGCTTAAGATTGACATTTTTTTACACATTAATACCTGGAATCTTATTATTCTTAACAAATATCCTATTTTATGAACCAGAACACCATAAAACAGTAGGGGATAAAGATTATTTAAAACATTATAAGGAAGCTTGGAACTTTACAAAAAAACATAAAAAAATATTATTCTTGATGTTTTACAATGCAAGTTATATAATTTTAACACTTGCATTTTTCATAATATTACAACCTTATATGGTTAAAGTCGGTTTTCAGCTTAAGTTTTTTGGATATCTTTATGCATTTTTTCTTTTCGTCTCCGCATTAGGATCCAAATTCATGAGCCCTATAGAAGAATTTTTAGGATATAGAAAAAGCATGTTATTGATTCCTATAAGCACAATTATTGGTATATTGATTGTTTTTTTTTCAAAATCGCTTTTGCTCTCTCTTATAGGAATCTCTCTTTTTGAACTGAATTGGGGTTTTTTGAATCCCTTGATAAGCTCATATATAAATGAACATCTTCCAACTAAATATAGGGCAACGATAATCTCATTCAATGGATTCCTTATAGGAATAGGTTCATTAATATTTATACCTTTGATGGGAAGATTAGGAGACATTTCATTAAATTATTCTTTTCTACTGATACTTTTAATGGGAATAATAGGATTAGCATTCGCGATTAGATTAGGAGGTAAAAATGGACAAAATTGATAAAATAATAATTAATGAATTAAAAAAGGATTCTAGTATTAGTTTAAAAACGCTTAGCAAACTTACTAAGATTAGACCAAGCACATTACATCAACGTATATCAAAACTTAAGCAGAATAAGGTTATTAGTTATACTATAAAAACTGATGATGAACTTGTTGGTGAAAATTTCATTGTTTATATGATGGTGCAAACTGAAACAATGATTGATAACAAGGTTTTTTCTGACCACCACATAAAAGAAGTTTATGGAATCACTGGAGAGTATGATTTGATGATAAAGATGAAATTCAAGGATGTCAAAGAGTTCAATGATTTCATCATAAATTTCAGAGAAAAGCACAACCTTAAGAAAACCCTTACTATGATTGGAACTGTAAAGATAAAGGATTGATATTCATTTTAATCGCAATTATTAAAAGGAGGTTTTGGTAAAGTCCAAGAATTAGCACGTAAATCAAAGAAAGAACAATCTGTTACTTGATCAACATCCCATGAACTTAAATCCTGATTAAAATTATCTGTTTCATAAAATATGCTATCCATATTTGTAACCTTACTAACATCCCATGAACTTAAATCCTGATTAAAACTAGTCGCTCCCTTAAACATTGCCCACATACCTTGAACATTACTAACATCCCACGAACTAATATCCTGATTAAAACTAGTTGCATCATTAAATAAAGAATACATATCTGTAACACTACTAACATCCCAACCGCCAATATCCTGATTAAAACTTGGATTATCAAAAAACATGCCATCCATTTTAGATACTTTACTAACATCCCAATTTGTTATATCTCCATTAAAATTTGTACCTCTAAACATATCATAAGTGCTAAGTACAGAACTTGTATCCCAATTATTTAAATCCTGATTAAAATTTTCTGCCCATCTAAACATAACACCCATATCTTTAACACCACCAACATCCCAATCATTCAAAGGCTGATCAAAACTAGAAGCACCATGAAACATCCAACTCATTTCAATAACATTACTGACATCCCAACCATTCAAAGGCTGATTAAAACTAGAAGCATAATAGAACATCCACCTCATAGTTATAACATTACCAACATCCCAATCACCAATAGGACTATTAAAATCAGAAGCTGCATCAAACATCATGCTCATATATTTAACATTACTAACATCCCAATCATTCAAAGGCTGATTAAATTTTTTTGCATATGCAAACATCCAACCCATATCTGTGACATCACTAACATCCCAACCATTCAAAGGCTGATTAAAACTAGAAGCCATACTAAACATGGATCTCATATTAATAACATTACCAACATCCCAACCATTCAAAGGCTGATTAAAACTAGAAGCACTAGCAAATAAAGATCTCATATTAATAACACTACCAACATCCCAACCATTCAAAGGCTGATTAAAACTATATGCTTGTCTAAACATACTCTCTAAATTAACAACATCACTAACATCCCAATCACCAATAGGACTATTAAAATTTCTAGCATCATAAAACATATTATTCATATCTGTAATTCCTCTAAGATCGGGTTTATCCTTAGCAGTAAAAGTTAAATCTTCACATTTAACAAATTGATATCCATCATTTCTTAACTTTACATTTCCCCATTGAACAATATCAATTAAATATTTATTTTTAGAATTGAATTTGTTTTCAGATCCAAACCCAAATCCCTTTATTTTTCCATTTATAACAACTGTTTTTAATCCTCCTTCTGAGTAAGTGTGTGTTCTTTTATCGAAACTGGTTGTTCCATCGATTATTGTGTCAGAAGTTCCATCTCCCCAATCTACAACAAAGTCATAATCGCCAGTAAGACTTAAAGGCAAAGTTAAAACAGTATTATCAGTAGGTATATCCCATTTTGTAACAAAATATGTTGAAGGATAGGTTATCTCAGCACATATAAATCCTTTATGTATTGCATCTTGTAAAGTCATCTCATCTGAGCCAATCTTTATCCAAACCTCATCAGCATTATGTCCTGGATCAATTTCACCTTCATAGGATCCACTCCAATCATCAAATCTTGTTTGAGGACAAATATGAAGCCCTTCATTTATTGCAGTTTGTAGATCTTTTTCTTGATCATTTATTTCGATTAATATTTCATCAGCAAAATGTGCTGCTCCAATCAAATTGAGATTTGAATAATAAGGAGTTGTAGATGAAGACACTAAATTATTTGAATCTATAGACTCTTGTAAAGAAAAATCATATCCCTCTATATTTACTATTATTTCATTTCCAGTATGTCCTGGGTCAATATATCCATTATAAGATACTAAAGAAAAAGCAAGAAAAGAGATTATAATACTAATTAATAAGAAAAATATAAACTTAAAAAATTTCACCATCTGACAAAATGAGATAATATATTATAAAAAACTAACGAAACATAATTATAATGAAAATATTTAAAAATATTCTATTAAAATTATTATTTAATGAAAAAGATATTGTTTAATATGTTGGTTTTTATCCTTCTTTTTTCCACGGTAAGCTATGGATTACTAATCTCAGAAGTAATGTATGACCCCTTAGAGAATGATAATTATAATGAGTGGATTGAAATATATTCAGATGAGAATATT
>PKTL01000081.1 GCA_002867475.1 Candidatus Woesearchaeota archaeon | reverse complement strand
GGACAGTTGAAATCACATCCCGCAAGGGAGATCCCCATAGAGGAATTCTTCTTCCAACCTACTGAATATGTAGGGGCTGTTCCAGCCATATACACTTGCATGCTTTGAACCTCGCAACAATTTTATTGGTTTGATTTCTTTTTGTTTCAATTTATCACACCTTTTTTTTATTTCAAGCCACTTGAACCAAAGCCGCCTGCACCCCTTTCGGTTTCTTCTTCTGCTAATTTATTAACTTCAATTACTTTAGTATTAAGCACGGGTTGGATTACCATCTGAGCAATTCTCATACCTTTTTCTATATAGAAATCTTCAGTTCCAAGATTTATGATTACGATTCCAACTTCGCCTCTGTAGCCTGAGTCTATGACTCCTGCCATTGTGTGCATAGAATACTTTGCAGCCATGCCGCTTCTATCCCAGATTAGTCCGACGTAACCTTCAGGTATTGCAACTTTTATACCTGTCTTGACAATCTTTTTCTCACCTGGTGCGAGTTTTTGGTCTTCTGCACTTCGTAAGTCAAGTCCTGCATCATGTTCGTTTGCAAAATTTGGAAGTTCTAATTCTTTATCTAGTCTTTCTATAGAAATTTGTATATTTTTTTGATCTTGTAAATTCATAAATTACCCACCTATACTATTAGTTTTTGAAACATATTTATAAGCAAATCTGCTATAAGAAATATATAATCAAAACGTGAAATCACGATGGAGTGACAAATTATTAATAAATTATAAAAAATTTGATAAGGCCTAAAATAATATAATTTAAAATTAAAACTGCTAAATAATAAAAATAGGGTTTATATTTTTTTTCTTTATACAAATCAAAAAAATAAAATATATTAAATGAAAATATCAAGATTATTATTAAAATATGAATATCTATTATAAAAGGTGAAATCCAACTAGAATTCATATTATCTAAATGGTCAAAATAAATCACTTTTGATAATTCATTAATAGTATATATTAAGGCAGTCATACTTATTGAAATAATTGTAGTTATAAAAATTGAATTAATAATATTGAATCTTAGGTTTGTATTGAATCTATTCTGCAAATATCTAAAAAATGATCCAAAAATAAATGTTAAAAAAATAATTACTATAATGTTGATCGATTGAGAGTATCTATAAAAGGAAGATCTAAAAATATATATTAGTGTTATTAGTATATATATTAAAAAAATAATGTATGAAACTATTAAAGAACCGTATCTTTTATTCATTAAAATCATATCAATAAATTCATTTAAATAATTTATTCTTTTTTGAAATCCATAAGGCTAGTAACTTTAGATTCTAATATGCTTCCATCAAGTGTTGAGACATGCATATTCAATGTCTTCATTGTCTGTGTTATAAAAGTGATATTGTACATTGTTGTACCTTTGTTCTGTAAAAGCACAATTATTTTCATAGGCATATCTGATGGGTAATTCTCTTTTTGAAAATTGGTAGCTGCTAGAAGTGCCTGATCATAATCAATCTTCACATCATCAGTTTTTAGCATATCGATGGAATCTTCTTTCTTGAAGACTTCACTAGCATCATTTTTAGTTATATCATCACCAACATTGAAAGTGGTTATCAGATCAGTTTCTTTATTATAATATCCTATTTGCCAAGGAGTTTCTTCATTTTGTATAAACTTGAATATGTTTGCAAGGTAATCTTGATTGTTTTCTTTTTTCCAATCCTTAAAAAGTTGTGACTCTTCCAATTGTTCTAATACATCTAATATTTTCATTTTAAGAAAAAAATCAATTTAGGTTTCTTATAAGTTTTTCTGTAATAATACTTCTTTTTGTATTTGAATATTATTTAATACTTCATCCCAACTGGTAACTTTTTGAATTTTTTCATTATTAGTTTTCCCCCAAGGATACTGATTATTCATATTGAAAAGGATAGCATTAAATCCATTATCAAAACACTCTTCACAATTATAAGGATTATCATCAATTATCATGCTAGCTCCGAACTCTTTTAGGAAATAAGATTTTTTAGCTTCGTTTGGATCATTGTATTGATTTGTTGATATGATTTCAAAAAAAGTATCATCACCAAAATGTCTATTTATCCATTCCTTTGTTATGTTTTCATGGATTCTTGGTCTAGCAGTAACTGCAAAAAGTCTAAAACCCTTTTCTTTAAGTTTGCTTATTGCTTCAATCGCTCCATCAATAGGTTCTATATTTATGCTTTCATTAGCAATAAATTCATCAACTATCTTTAGTGAATCTTCCTTTTCAAGATTCCAGTTCTTAAATAAGGCATATGAAAAATTCTCATCAAGAATAACTGAAGCATTAAGTTTCTTATTATAGAAATCAATTATTGGTTGAGTAGTGTCAGCAAGCACTTGATCAATATCTATTGCTATAATCATAAAAAAAGAGAAAAAAGAGTGATTTATTAATCTTTTCTAAACAAATCATTTAAAAATAAGAATTAAATCCTAAAATTCAATGGTTTCAGAAAAATCAAAAGCAAATCTTGAAAAGCAACAATACGAGTTCATTGGTAGTCATAGTGCTGTAAAGATATGTGATTGGACAAAGAAAAGTATTCGTGGGGAAGGTACTTGTTATAAAGAAAAATTCTATGGGATCCGTGCTCATCTTTGCTGTCAGATGAGTGTAAGTGTTGATTTTTGTCAGCACGCATGTCAGTTCTGCTGGAGAGAACTTGGAGAGACTAAGATAGTGATGGATGGCGTTGTTGATGATCCAAAATCCGTATTTGAAAAGTCAGGTCCTGCTCAAGCCCATCAACTTGTTGGTTTTTATGGAAATGAGAAAGCTGATAAAAAGAAGCTTGACGAAGCAAAAGACCCAATGCATTACGCTATAAGTTTAACAGGGGATGCTTTGATATATCCAAAACTGAATGAATTTATAAAAAAACTTCATGAAAATGGAAAAACAACTTTTGTTGTTACAAATGGTATGCTTCCAGAAAAGATTGAAAGCATGGAGATGCCAACACAACTGTATATTTCAGTTGATGCTCCAAATAAAGAGGTGTATAAGGAAATTGATAGGCCTCTTTATATCGATGGGTGGGAGCGTTTGCAAAAAACATTAGAAGTCTTGAAAACATTAAAAAGTAAGACTCGAACAACTCTTCGTTTAACTATAATTAAAGGAATGAACGATTTTGATGTTGATGGGTGGGCAGAACAGATATTGAAAAGTGATCCTACTTTCATTGAAGTTAAAGCTTACATGTTCATTGGAAGCAGCAGGCAAAGATTAACAATTGAGAACATGCCAAGACATCTTGAAATAGTTGAATTTGCTAAGAAATTATGTGAAAAAACAGGATATAAAATAATCGATGAACAGGTTTCAAGCAGAGTAGTTCTTCTTATGAAAGAAGACTTGCCTGATAGGATAATGAAATTTGATTGATAGTAAAATAATTGATAAAAAATAAAAAAAATATTTTTTTAGCTTAATAGCTTTTTCCAAAGTAACACATCAATTTAGCATCCTTGCCGCATGACGCACATTTTTTATTCTCTAAAGCTTTCTGATCGAAAGGCATGTTAAGCGATTTCACACCACCAAAAGCATCTTTGATCTCTTCTTCGCAAGCTGTTTCTTCACACCAAGGAGCAAAAACCATTTTCTTTTCATCGATTGCTTTCTTGAATTCATTTTTATTTGATACTTCAACAATATTTTCTTTCAATGATTTCTCAGCAGCGTTGAACATTTCATTATGGATGTCTTCAAGTGTTTTTTCTACTGTGCTTTTCAATTCAGATTCTTTGATAAAAAGCTTTTCTCCAGTATTTCTTTTAGCGATGACAACTTGGCCTTTTTCCATATCTTTTGGTCCAACTTCAATCCTTAAAGGGATTCCTTTCATCTCCCATTCGTTGAACTTGAAACCTGGAGTGTAGCCTTCTCTATCATCGATTATCACATCGAAATCTTTCAAAGCCTTTTTCAACTCTTCACATTTTTTCAAAGTGGATTCTTTTGTCTTATCGAAAAGTATTGGAACTATAACAGCTTTTGTAGGAGCAATCCTTGGTGGAAGAACAAGTCCTTTATCATCACTATGTATCATTATCATAATACCTATGGTTCTTGTACTAAGACCCCAACTATTTTGCCAAGCATAAGCTTTTTTCTCATCCTTATCAAGGAATTTTATATCAAAGCTTTTTGAGAAATTTTGTCCTAAGCAATGGCTTGTACATCCTTGAATAGCTCTACCATTAGGTGCGAAGTTCTCTATGCTTATTGTATAATCAGCTCCTGCAAACTTTTCCTTATCACTTTTCTGTCCAAGAAGTCCTGGAAGTGCAAGTAAATCAGTCTGTGTTTTAGCATAGACATCTTTTAATATTTCATAAGTGTCTTTGTCAACTTCTTCTTTACTTGCAAAAACGTTATGTCCTTCTTGCCAAAGGAATTCTCTTCCTCTAATAAATGGCATAGGATTCTTAAATTCCCATCTTATCACATTATTCCATTGGTTGATAAGTAGTGGAAGATCTCTGTGACTTCTGATCCATTTGCTGTACGCATCATACATTATAGTTTCACTAGTAGGTCTAACTGCAAGCTTTTCTTTTAGTTCGCTTTGACCTCCATGTGTTACCCAAGCAACTTCTGGAGTAAAACCTTCAACATGATCTTTCTCTTTTACAAGCAGTTTCTCTGGTATGAAAATTGGGAAGTATGCATTTTTGACACCTCTTTTTTTCAGGATAGCATTCATGAAATTCTGTATGTTTTCCCATAATTGGTATGACCCTGGTTTGTATACTATGCATCCGCTGACATCTGTGTATTCTATCAAGTCAGCTTTCTGTATAACTTGAGTGTACCACTCGCTGAAATCTTCTGATTTCTTTACGGTGATCCCTTGACTTTTTTGATTCTTGTTTTCTTTTGCCATTTTTATATTATTGTGACAACCTCTCCTATATTTATATGGTTTTCTTTTTTTTCTTCAAATATTTCTATTGCTTCATCAATCGTTTCACAACCTAATTGAGTAATATCTAAGTTGTTTTCTTTTTTTTGTGATTTTAGAAAAGATATCATTTTCCTTATGCTTTTTTCTGATCCTGGAAGGTGGTATCCATCGCTGAAATCTTTTGTTGGAAACGTTTCATATTTTGCTTTTTTTAATATTTTATATTTTTCTTCTCGATTTTCAATATCTTGATAAATTATTAGTCTATATTTCATTTTTCATTATCATTGTTTTGTCTATTATTGTAATCTATCTTTTTGTTAATGTATCTTAGAATTATGGTGCACCCACTAGGGGAAACGGTTTAATTGAAATTATTTTATTAGAAATAAGACTATTAACAAGGAATACATCGGAACTGGTTTGCCAGTCCCAAGCAATTTGATTTATTTATAGTCATAAAAATAGTTATGTATAACTTCTATATAAATATTATAGTTTCACTGGACACTGGACACTGTTGTTTGAGACTTATAAATGATTTTTGCTTACACTATTTTATCAAAACAAGTTTATTGTAAAAAATGATAAAAGGTGATAGATTATGATTGCAGCAAAAAATAAGACAATAGCAATAGACACGCCACTTGCAGAGGTGTGCCTTAGAAGGTATGAGAAACCATACAATCTCTCAAAACGAGAATTAGTTCGAAAGCTATGCTTAAGTGTTGGACTCCTTCAACCAGGAGATAGCAGAGATGTGGTAGTTGATGTACTTTACGTTCTTCTTGAAGCAAGAAGAGATGGTAAAGAATTGTCCAGTGAAGAAGTAAGAGAAGATGTGATAGGATTAAGAAAGAATGAAGGATTAGTATTGAATGGTATAGCAAGTAGCAACATCCGGCGTCAATTGAAAAGGTTGCGAGATGTTTTCTTGGTAGAGAAAGTAAAAAACAATTATAGGATTGCCGAATTCACAAGGATAAGCGAAGGCTTCGATGAAAAGCTAGCAAAGTTTTTGATACCTAATATAATAGAAAGAGTAAAAGAATATTATAGGAAGGTGGATGAAGAATTTTGAATGATTTTTTGTTTGTATAACAGTAAATTTTTTAAAGAATAAGTGTTGCTAACAGTTGATAGGGTGATATTTAATATGGGAAGAACTCAACCAACAAGCATGGATCAATGCATATACTTTACTAATCGTAATACTGAAGATGGCAAAATTAAGGCATGGGCATTCAAACTAAAATGTGAAGAATGTGGCGATGGATTAATGGGTAAACCAATAGATCCAAAAACAAAAAAGCCAAAGATCAGAGCAACAGAATATGAATGTAATAAGTGTGGCCACACTGAAGAAAAAAAGGAACACGAAGCAAAAGTAACTGTAGAAGCAGTCTATACTTGTCCTGCTTGCGGTAAAGAAGGAGAAGGGGAATCGCCTTATAAAAGAAAAAAATGGAAAGGTGTCGATGCTTACGTAATAGTTTGTGAGCATTGTGGTGAAAAAATAGGAATCACCAAGAAAATGAAAGCGCCAAAAAAATAATTAGTAAATTATTTAAAGCTGGTCTATCATTTATCACTTCATGATAAAAAAATTATTATTTTTCTTATTATTCATTAGCTTATTCTTATTATCTTCATGTGTTGATAAATCACAGGATTTTGAGATAGTTGATCTAGATTCAAACTATGAACTATACAATCATGAGAATGGAAAATCCTTTCTTGAATCCATACCTACAGTCGGCTTAGCTTTCTCTTCAAGAAGAACAGCAGTGAGCTTTGAAGTAGAGTATTTATCTTGTGAAGATAGTGATGGTGGTTTTAATGTATTTGAAGAAGGAGATATCTATTCAAGATATATTCGAGGAGATGCAGAAAAAGAATATAGATCCATGGATGTCTGCAAAGGGGGCTATATTTATGAGCTTGTCTGCGAAGGGGATAAGTTTGTAAGGAAAAAATTTGAGTGTCCAAATGGTTGCAAAGATGGAGCTTGCATAAATGTTGAAGGTTGCATAGATAGTGATAACACGCTAGATGGGGATTCAATCAATCAAGAATCTTATGAAGTTAAGGGGACTTGTATTGATTCAACAGGGATATATGAGGATTATAATGAAGATATAACTCTTATTGAATATTTTTGTGATGGTATATCTAATAAATGTGAAATTCATTATGGATTATGTCCAAATATTGGTAAAGGGTATGTTCTTGATCCAGATGAAGAAAGATGCATATACGATGTTGAAGATTATATTTCTAAAAGAACCTGTTATGATGGGGACGGAGGAATAAATGAATTAAATTTTTCGATAGTTTTATCCACTTTTTATTCTGCTTCTTATACACATGAAGAAGAATGCCATGGCGATAGCTTGTATGAATTTTATTGTGATAGTTTTAATGATGTCATATTAGAAGTTATAGGGTGTGAGTATGGGTGTGTTGATGGTGCATGTATAGAAGAATATGTATGTGTTGATACAGATGGTGGAGAAAATTTTTATGTTAAAGGAAATGCGACAGGCTATGATCCTTATGTTGGAGAGATTATAACAGAGTATGATAGTTGTTCACAAATAGAAGATTATTATTATGATATTGCAGAAGCAGTGTGTTCTGAAGATGGTATTCCTGGAATTTTAACCAGAAATTGTACAAATGGTTGCGTTGATGGCGCGTGCATTGAATTAGATGCATGCAGCGATGACTGTGCACCTGCATACTTGCTTGATGAAGACTGCACATTAGATGATTGCTATAGTGGGTCAACATGCATAGAATATGATAACATAAATGTTTTTGAGAACTTAACGGACTGTCAAGCGATGCTTGATGAAATAACAGTTGATTTGTCAGATTATCCTGAAATGTTTCTAAATGATTCTGATGAATTAGACGTATTGATAGTTTATTCACAATTTGATTATGGAACTTTAGACCTTGCGAATCTACTTGCTGAAGAATTAGGAACCGAAAATATTTTACCTGATAATGAAGTAGCGAATCCTGAAGAGATTAATATAATCTCTATTGGTAGTCCTTGTATAAATATTGTGACTGCTGACTTGAAAAACAATCCTGGTGATTGTGCAGAAGGATTAGAACTTTATAAGGGGTATGTATCTCTTTATGAAAATGATGAGAAATATAAAATAGTGGTAGAAGCTTATGATGATGATTATTTAAACGAGACAGTTCAAAAATTAATCGATTATGGATCTTCATTACTAGAAGGGGATTCAACGATTTTTGATTATTCATCAATCTATACTTTTATTGGCAGATTGATGGATTCAAATAATGACTCTATAGAAGGATTCTTGATAAATGTATCAAATGATGAAGGTTATGATTATTTTTTTACTGATGAAGAAGGTTATTTTGATTTTTCAATTTTTGATTATTCAGGAAATGATATAACTTTTTTTAAGGATTGTTTTGAAAGTGTATATATAACTAACATGTATGATGAAATCTTTAGATTGAATTATGAGGATGGTTTTTTTACATATCAATCTGAAAATAATGTGTTGGATGTTGGTGAAGTGAAAATCAGAACTAAGACAGATGTCTTGTTCAAAACTAATTATTCTGGACAGTATGATACACAATTATATGTTAATTTTTTAATTCTAAATATCACTAATACTGTAATTATAAATTCTCTTGCTGGTGATGAGATTAGTTATGATGAATATCTTCCTTTTTTAGGAAGGGGGTGTTATCTAACTGAAATAAATTATATTGATACTTTTAGCGATCAAGAAATCTTTTGGTCTGAACCAATACTTTATACAGATAATCCTGAGTTAAAATGCATAGATATAGATGGAGAAACCATTTCATATGCTTCAAATGTTATTTATAGAAATCTAAATCCAGAAGATTATCATTCAACATTATTAAACTATGAAGATACTTGTATTTCTTCAGGCACTTTGAAAGAATATATCTGCAGTGAAGGTGAATTTTCATATGTATTAGTTGATTGCACATATGGTTGTGAAAATGGTATATGTCTGGATGAAAATTATCCTGAGCCGGATGTATCTTAAATTTACCGTAACTTTTATAAATAAAGTTTTCTTGGAAATTTTAAGGGGTTTTTAAATCTCGTGGGGATTAGAGGAGAAGAAGATGAGAAATACAAGAATTGGAATATATTTATTATTAGCTATTTTTTTAGCAAGTTTTATATCAGCAGCAGGAAATTTTACAGATGTAGTTGTCACAAATAGTGATAATCTTACTCCATTCACTTCGTTAGAAGTCAATTTTACTGCGAATGCTAATGTGTCTGAATCTCTTGATGAGACAGGGTTTCAAATAATTGATTCTTCTGGTCAAATCCTTTACGCTATTGATGAAGGTCCCTTCAATTCTTCTTATAACTTTTCTTATACTTGGTCTGGTCAAATCCTTGATTCCTTTGGTGAACTAATAACTTACGAAACAAGAGAAGTGTATGGTTCTTATTCTTATTTTGCTATTGAAGTATATATTGGTGGTGATCTTTTTGAATTATTCTATAATTATACAGATGATCATATTATAACAATTATTAATGGTGAAAATTATTCAGATATTGGAATAACAAACGGTTCTGATCTTATTGGTTTAACAGCTGTTCCAATAGTTAAGTTTACTAATGGTTCAGAAGAAAATTTAACATCATACACAATAGGTGATGAACCTCTTATGCTAATTTATGATTCTTCATTAACCTATACTTTAAACTTAGTTAGTTCAGATAATGTTTCTGGATTTTACAATCTTTCAAATGGAACGGTGACAGTTATCTATGATATGGATTCGCCTTACATAACTTGGAATAATCCTTCAGATAATAATTCAAATGTGACAGCAGAGGAGATAATACTTTTGAACACAACAATAACTCATAATAATTATCCTGGATTATCCTATTACAATTATACTATTTCTTGCAGTGGTTCAAGTAATGGAACATTAGGAAATGTTGCACCTCCTCAAACTATTAATAGCACAGCAGATTACATACTTGCTAACTGGACAGTTCCAGCTTTTGAATCAGAAGGAGATTCTTGTAACATAACTGTTGAAGTAATTGAAGGGGCTGAAGCACAAGGATTCTCAACACAGGTTGTTAATATAATGACTAATGAAGAGGTTACAATAGAATATTTTGAAACATTCTATGAGGGGGATAATATTACTTATTTTTCAAATATGAGTCCTATGATATTTTTGGAGATAAATGTTACTAACACTTCAAATGTTTCAGTAAACCTTACTCCTGCATATATTTGTTCAGGACAGCAATCAGCAGGGCCTTATAATTCAAGTACAGGAACATTTGTATTTGCTTGTAATATCAATGCTTCAGCTTTCAGTGAAGGAGAAGTCCAAGAACTTCAAGCAACAGCATTCCTTACTTCATATCCTATGATTTTTGATACGATGAATTTCACATTTGTTGCAGATTTTTCAGAACCTGAGATCGAATTTGAATCTTGGCTAACTACAAATATAGATGGTAATCCAATAACTTTTGCAGATTATAGAGATCTTATAACAAATCCAGATATATTCTTTTCACCTATTGATCATATGATAAATTTTAGGGTGAACGCAACAGATAACATCAGTGAAGTCATGGGTGTGGAAGTTAACATAACAGAAGCGTTCGGTCTAAATAGAAGTATTGCAGAATTTATCTCAAACACTACTTCTGGTGGATCATGCACAGATCTTATGATGTTGGATTTCAATGAGACTTCAGGTTTTTGGGAAGGAAACTGCAGTTTCGGAACTGATTTTACTTATGAAAATATAAGTAGTTTTACAGGTGGAGATGAAGTAGCAAGCTTCAATGTAATGATATTCGCATATGATGTTGCAGGAAACATGTTTGCACCTTTCGGTGTGGAAGATATGTTCCCTATTAATATTCATGATTTGGGAGAAGTGGGTGAAGATGAAGATTGTATGATAATGGGATCAAAAACAACCAATCTTAATAATGAAACCGATTTTAATGATATAAACTTAATTGTAGAAGTTGAGATGAATATGTCTTGTGAATTTGGGTTACCTTATTCTGAATATGAACCTGTGTTCTTAGCGAACTTTTCATCAGTTGATTTCAGTAATCCAGAAGCAGCTGCAAAAATAGGAGCAATATTTGATCAGATATATTTTGATATCGCTCAACAAGGATCTTTCAACAGTTCATACATATATGTTAATTCATCAGCTATAGCCGAACTTAATATATCAGCAATCGTAGAATTCTATCATTTACCTTTCGCGTCAGCACCAAATGTTACTGCACAAGCGAATGCTGCAGGACTTAATGGAAGCGTGACATGGGTACAGAATCCAAGCGATCCAGTATTGATGGGTATGCCAAGCGGAAACTTAACATTTCAAGTACTCGGATTTTCAGGTTATGATATAAGTGACAATACTGATCCAATCTTAACAGTTACAAATCCTATTGAAAACTATAATACTTCCGATAGTTCAGTTATGGTGAATATAACCTTTAATGGTACAGGTACAGGACTAAGTACTTTTGTAGTGAATGAAATAGTAAATGGGGCTTACAATATGTTTCCTGTTGCTACCAATGATGATTGTGTTAATCAGTCATTAGGATCAGATATCTGGTACTGTGGTTTTGAATATTTAGCGGTTGCAAATGGAACTGTCATTTTAATTATTAATGGTACTGATATGGGTGGTAGTGCACCAGGCAATCTTGGAACAACAAACGTGACATTTACAGTTGATCAGGTTGATCCAGTGACAAGCTATACTCCTCCAGTAGGGTGGCAAACTACAGATGTTGATGTTAATCTAACAACAATAGATGTCCACATCTTGGTTGATTATACAACGTATAGTACTGATGGTGGAAACACATGGACTAACGATACAGATTTCACATTATCAGCAGATGGTAATTATACTGTTGTCTATTATTCAGTTGACATTGTTGGAAATAATGAAACACCTCATGTAATCAATATCTTGGTAGATCAGACACAACCAAGCACAACAGATGATTACTTAGATGGTGTTTGGCAAACAAGTGATTTTAATATAACTTTAAGTGCTACTGATGCTACAAGCAACGTATCTTATATTAATTACACTATTGATTTAGGAGGGGTTGTTCAAGTTATGGGCGATTCTGTTATTATCTTAATAAATGAATCTGGAAATCATACTATAACTTACAAAGCAGTTGATAATGCTGGAAATGTTGAATCAGTAATTACTATTTATGCTTTGCTTGATAAGGTTGATCCAGTTACAAGCTATACTGCACCAACTGGTTGGCAAAACACTGATGTTGATGTGAACCTGACAGTTACTGAAGTTGATAGTGGAAAAGCATTCACAACTTATAGTACTAATGGTGGAAACACATGGACTAATGGTACAGATTTTACATTAAACTCAAGTGGGAACTATACAGTTGTCTATTATTCAGTTGATAATGCAGGTAATGTTGAAGATAATATTACTATCAATATCTTGATAGACAAGACAAAACCAACAACTGGATATATCAATCCAGGAATAACTTGGCAATCCACACCTTATAATGCGACCTTGATTGAAAATGATACTTTTTCAGGAGTCAATTATACTATGTATAGTGTTGATAGCGCACCCGAGCAATCAGGAACAAGCATAGAGATAAGCGCGACAGGTAATTATTCAATAACTTATTACAGTGTTGATTATGCTGGAAACATACAAGATAATGTGACTCTAAATGCATTGCTTGATGTGGATGGACCAACAACAGATAGTAATGCTCCAGTAGCATGGCAAACTACAGATTTCTTGGTTTCATTGAACCCTGTAGATCCAGATTCTGGAGTTAACCACACAACTTACTTTTATGATGGAACTTGGTATAATGATAGTACAAACCCTTACATGATTGTAATTAATGTGGAAGGTAATAATACCTTAACATATTATGCTGTCGATAATGTTGGAAATATAGGAAGTAATACTACTGAATATGTAGCATTAGATAAATCAAGTCCTATAACTAATACTATTGGTGTACCAACTGATTGGGTGTCAAGTGCGACCATAATCTTTAATGCAACCGATGCAGTTTCAGGATTAGCATATACAAATTATAGTATTGACAATGGTGTTTGGGTAACAAATGATTCTGTGACTTTTTTGGCAACAGGAAATTACTCATTAAGATATTTTAGTGTTGATTATGCTGGAAACAATAATAGTATCCAAGAAGAATTTATATTGATTGATGTGACAGCTCCAAATAGTAGTGATGATTATTCAGGAACTGGTTGGCAGACAACATCTCAAACAGTAACTATTGATTCAGATGATGCACACAGTGATGTAGCAAGCACAACAATCAATGGGGTTGTTAGAGATAATATAACCTTATCAACAACAGATAATCACTCAGTAACATATTACTCAACAGATAATGCTGGAAATGTTGAAAATTCTACAACTATCTATGTGGCAGTTGATGTTGATGAGCCTGTAATCAGTGGAAACACTCCGATATATACAAATGATGTGACTCCTACAATAAGCGTTGCATTATCAGATGTTGGTTCAGGAATCAATACAACAACATACTTTATAGAATTGAACAATGGAACACAAACACAATATGATAATACAAATTGTGGTGCTAAGTGTAATGTGTCAAGTACAGCTTTAGAGTTCTATCAAGATACAAACCTAACCGAAGGAGTATATGAAGTAACTGTAAAAATTGATGACTTTGCTGGAAACCAAGATGAAGTAGTTTGGAATATGACTATTGACTTAACTGCGCCAAATGTCACATTCACGATGAGTGATACATCATATTATTTGAATGATGCAACATCTTATAGTTGCACTGGAACTGATGAATATAGTGGTAACCTTACAGGAACAGTTACTGGTCTTTCAACATCAACAACTGGGACAAGGACAGCTACTTGTACTGTGACTGATGATGCTGGTAACGAAGCAACTGAAACTATAAGTTATGAGGTTGAAAGAAGACCATCAAGCAGCAGTGGCGGTGGAAGCTATACGCCTCCTCCAAGTGATGTCTTACAAACAACATATATAGATTCATTGCCTGCAGGCACTGTAACTGTATCATTTAGTAAAGATACTTTAGAGCTTGTAGGAATCGAGATAGGTGTTGGTGAAGATCTTGAGGGTGTTAAGATAACAGGTAAGAGCTTGCTTGAGAAACCAGGAAGCCTTCCAGAACTGAACGTCAACTCAAAGTCTAAGAAAGTGTTCAAGTATCTTGAGATAGTTCACTCAAATCTTGATAATGAGGATGTGACTGAAGCAACAATAACTTTCAAGGTTCCAAAGTCATGGGTTGAAGCAAACGCAGACAACCCACAAAGTATAATGCTTTACAGGTTTACTGAAACTTGGAAAGAATTAGTGACAACTTTCTTAAGAGAAGAAGGTGATAATTATATCTTCTCAGCGGACAGTCCAGGAATGAGCTACTTTGCGATTGGAGTGAACGATGAAGTCTTAGCTGAACCATCAGAAGAAACAGATGAAACAACAACTGAAGAAACAGTTGAGGAATCAGTTGAAGAAACTGGTGAAGGAACTGAAGAAGTAGAAGTTGCTGAAGGTGTTGATGAAGAAGTTATGCCTGAAGAAGAATCTAAAGGATTTCCTTGGATGATAGTTGGAGGAATATTACTTATAGTAATTATTCTTGGAGCTATAATCTTCATAAACAAGAAAGACTAAACACTTTTAGTGTTTTTTTTTTTACTTATTTTTTATTTTAATTTATTTTTTAAAATCGACATATTTATAAACGCGGTTTCTAATGTAAACTATAAGTTTTTTTTTAAAAACTGGTGGGACTCATAAGATGGCGCTAAACACAAAGATTGGAATCTATTTATTATTGGCTATATTTCTAGCAAGCTTTACAACGGCAGCAAGTTTTAATTCAACATGGGATACAACTAAAACAGGTGTTTCAAACGCCGATCAAGTGAAGCTTCCTCTTGAAATTGATGGCACTTATGCTTTCACTGTTGATTGGGGTGATGGTTCAAGTGACCTCATCACAGTATGGAACCAATCTGAAGTTACCCACACTTATGCATCTAGCGGCAGATATAATATTTCTATAAATGGAACCATCCAAGGATTCAGGTTTGCTAACACAGGTGATAAGCTTAAGATTCTGGATATATCTAATTGGGGTGATTTGAACCTTGGAAACAAGGGTAGATATTTTGATGGGTGTTCCAATCTAGATATAAGTGCTACTGATGCATTAGATCTTACAGGAACAACTGATTTGAGTTATATGTTTGCTAATGTAGGTCAATATTTTGTTGATGCTGATTTCACTAGTTGGGATACTAGTGGCGTTACTGACATGAGTTATGTGTTTGATTCTTCATATTTTGATGGCAATGTTAGTACTTGGAATACTAGTGGTGTTATTAATATGGAATTCATGTTTAATTGGTGTAATTTTAATGGTGATTTGAATAGTTGGGACGTTAGTAGTGTTGAGAACATGTATGGTATGTTTATGATGATGCCTTATTTTAACCAGCCTTTAGATAATTGGGATACAAGTAGTGTCGCTGATATGAGTTATATGTTTAATGATGCTCCAATGTTCAACCAGGATATTTCTAGTTGGAACATGTCAAGTAATTTATATCTTGATCAGATAGTTACAGGAACAAGTTTCTCAGTTGAAAATTATGATGCGTTACTCATAGGTTTTGCTAGTCAATCACCATACTTACAGGATAGTGTTCAATTGGATGTTGATGTCAAATATACTTCGGCTGCTGTTAATGCTAGATCAATATTAGTAAATACTCACAGTTGGGACATAACAGATGCAGGACTTCAGCCAACCATAACCACTCCAACTCCAACAATCTCTTTTGAAAATGGTATAAGAAGTGTTGATAGTGATCTTTATTGTAATGATACAATATTAGACCCTCAAGGAGATAATATTAATGTTACGGTTCGATGGTATAAGGATGGCGTGCTTAATAGGACTTTAGATTATAATAATGGTTATGCTGTTGATACTTTATTTAGTGCTGTATTAGATTCTGAAAATACAAATCTTGGTGATATATGGAGGTGTAGCCTTAGGTTTCATGATGGAAGTGCATATAGTGATTGGGGAAATTCCAGTCTTTTAACCATAACAAATTCGTCTTCGATTTTTATTTCAATTTGGGATACTTCCAAAGCAGGAGTTTCAAATAGTACTTCAATCAGTTTACCATTAGAATCTGATGGAAATTATAATTTCACAATTGATTGGGGAGATGGAAATTTAGGAGAAGTTACTTCATGGAATGACGTTGATAAGAATCATACCTATTCAATTCCTGGAGAATATGAAATTCTCATCGATGGAACCATACAAGGTTTTAGATTTGATCATGGTGGTGATAAGCTTAAGCTTCTTGATATTTCTCAATGGGGCACATTAAATCTTGGAAATAATGGAGGATATTTTTCTGGATGTTCCAATCTTGATATAAGTGCTACAGATACTTTAGATTTGACAGGAACAACAACTTTTTATGATATATTCTATGATTGTGAAGTATTAAGTACGCCAAATTTCAATAATTGGGACACTTCAAATGTTACAAATATGGATAATGCTTTTTTGTTTGCATTTAGATTTAATGGAAATATTAGTGATTGGAATACTAGTAATGTTGTATCTATGAATACAATGTTTTATGATGCTGATCGATTTAATCAAGATATTAGTGGATGGGATGTGAGTAATGTTATTGATATGGGTTATATGTTAGGTTCTGATTCATTTAATCAAGATATTAGTGGTTGGGATGTAAGTAGTGTTCAAGATATGAGTTCTATGTTTAGGGAGGCAAATCTTTTTAATCAAAATTTAAGTTCTTGGAATACTTCTAATGTTGTTGATATGAATGGTATGTTTTCTTTTAATAGTGGATTCAATGGAGATATTAGTGGTTGGGATACTCATAATGTTACAAGCATGCAATCTATGTTTAAAAGTGCATCAAGTTTCAATCAAGATATATCCGGATGGAATATGTCAAATGTCGTAACTATGTGGACTATGTTTGATGGTTCAGGTCTTTCAACTCTGAATTATAATAAGATCCTTATCGGTTGGGCAAGCCAATCACCAAACCTTCAAGATTCAGTTAATTTACATGCAAGTGGCATACAATATACTTCTGCTGCTATTAGTGCAAGAAATGACACATTAATCGGAATTCATAGTTGGTCTATAAGCGATGGAGGATTGACAGATCTTGCTACAGGTGTTGATCTTTTATTTATCCAACCTTCAGTAAATGAAATAAATATGGATTTCAATGGTTCTTATGATTTATTATTGAATGTGAGCTGTGTTGATTCTCCAATTTGTGGCTCATTTAATGTTAGCTTAAATTATGTTAGGGATGAAGATTCAGGTTATTATGATATTAATGAAGTTAGTGGGAATAATTATAATTCAGAATATCCTTGTTCTTCTAGTCATACAACAAGTGGTGATGATGAGATCAGAACTTATAGTTTAGGATTTGATTTTCCTTTCTTTGGAGAAATTATTTCAAGTACTGCTGATGTTTATCTAGATACAAATGGTAGGCTTACTTTTGATGATATAGGTTCAAATTATGAAGTTAATACTGGTGAGATGGAAAGTAATAGGATCATCGCATTTTTGTGGAATGATTTAGGCTCCGCTAGCTATAATAATGAATACTTCTGTAGTAATTTGACTGCTCCAGTAAAATATGCAGTTTTCAGGGTTGATAGTGAATGGTATGATGGTGCAGGTATTGCACAAAGCGAGTTAATCTTGTTTGAGAATGGAAGTATTAAGATAAACCATGGTAGTATAACTCCTGGTAGTTTTTTACAAGGAGTTAGTTCAGGTAAGGGGATTTCTTATTATGATATAATATCAGATGATTATTCAGATAAGAGTTATTATTATGAGTTCAATCCTAATTATGTGCCTAAGACAGCTCTTGATTTAGATGGTTCTCCGTTCTATACAACTAGTTCCAATCCCAAAACTTTAATTACAGATACTTGCTTGGATAACATGACTCTTGGAGATAGTTGCATCTTGAATTGGACATTTATTGCTAATATGACTGAGGCGGATTCATCATATTCTATTGTTGCTTCAATGGAAACTGCAGATTCAAATTATGTGGCTATAAAATTCGATGTGACTGCACCTACTGTGACTTTCACTATGGGTGACACATCTTATTATTTGAATGATGATACTTCTTATAGTTGTACAGGAACTGATGATTTTAGTGGTGCTCTTACAGGAACTGTTACTGGTCTTTCAACATCTACTACTGGGACAAGGATAGCTACTTGTACCGTGACTGATGATGCTGGTAATGTTGCAAGTGAAACTATAAGTTATACTGTTGAGAGAAAACGTTCAAGCAGTGGTGGGAATTATACTCCTCCTCCAAGTGATACTGTTCAGTCAACATATATTGATTCATTACCTGTTGGTACTGTGACTGTGTCTTTTGATAAAGATACTTTGGAGATTACTAGTGTTGATATTGGTGTTGGTGAAGAGAAATCTGATGTTAAGATAACTGGTAAGAGCTTGCTTGAAAAACCAAGTGATTTGCCTGAAGTCAATGTTAATTCAAGGTCAAGAAAAGCTTACAAATATCTTGAGATTGTTCATGATAATCTTGATAATGAGGGTATAACTGAAGCAAAGATTACTTTTAAGGTTCCTAAGTCTTGGGTTGAAGCTAACACTGATAATCCTGAAGATGTGATGCTTTACAGGTTTACTGAATTTTGGACAGGGCTAGTAACAACTCTTCTTGGTGAAGAAGGTGATAACTATGTATTCTCAGCGGATAGTCCAGGAATGAGTTATTTCGCGATCGGATTGAAGAATGAGGTGTTTACTGAATCTCCAAGTGAAACAGAGAAACCTTCAGTTGAAAAAACTGTTGAAACTAGTGGTGAAAGCGAGTCTGTAACCGCTGAGGTTGTTGATGAAGAAGTTATGCCTGAAGAAGAATCCAAAGGATTTCCTGTAGGAGTATTTATTGGGTTATTAGCAATGATTATCATCGGAATGGTGGTCTTTATTGCAAACAAGAAAGAATAAAAACATTTTTTTCTTTTTTTAATTTTTTTTTAGATAGATTTAAATAACTAAATTTTCATTTTTTTATATTGTGGTATTCGAAAGACTTTACTCAAGCAAGGTACTGGAAAAGAATTTTCTTTACGCATTTATTCTAGGTGTAGCATTCGCATGTATTGGAATAGGAATATCTGTTATCCTTTTTCCTCAAGACCCTGCAATGATAAGTATCGCGATAACATCGCTGCTTTTCTATCCAACAATAAAAAGCTTGGTGAATAAAGGGGAAAATATTGAAGCTGAAGAAGATTATAAGCTTTCATATTTTTTTGTTGATAAGACAAACATTTTCAAGATTTACTTATTGTATTTTGTTGGTGTGATGTTAGTATTCAGTTTCTTTAGTATTGTTATGCCTAGTTTTGCAGCAAATCATTTGTTTGAGAATCAGATAGGGATATTGTATGGTGACATATCTGGAAGTGCGACTTTTACTCTTCCATTATTCAAAGCTATATTATCTAATAATTTGATAGTGTTATTTCTTTGCTTTCTTTTAGCATTTTTGATAGGTGATGTGGGTGTTCTTATAATAACCTGGAATGCGAGTGTTTGGGGAACAATTTTTGGAATCCTTGCAAAAGGAGCAGCAGCTTCAACTTCAGGCAATCCAATAATATATTTCTTGCTGATTATGGTAATAGTCATAACACATCTAATTTTTGAGATTATGAGCTATGTCATAGCAGCGATAAGTGGCGGGATACTTTCAAGAGGCTTATTGATAGAAAAATTTTCTGGAAAAAGATTGAAAGTGATCTTGATAAATGTTTCACTGCTTTTATCAGTAGCTTTATTGGTGTTATTGTTCGCGGTGATTGTTGAGACTTTTGTTCTTGATAATATAACCTTGTATCAGTCTATAATACAGCAAAGCCTTTGATTAAATTCTAAATTTAATAATAGTAACTTTTATAAACTGGTATACAAATTAGTATACTATAAATTGTTATAAACAAAAAATATTTTTTGTTTGGAGGAAAATATTAAAATGAAAAAATTATATTTGATTTTAGTGCTTTCATTGTTTCTGGTTGCAATATCAGGTTGTGACACTATAACCGGTGATGCAAAGAAGATAAAAGTTATAACAGAATGCAATGATGGAATAGATAATGATGGTGATGGCCTAATTGATTTTGAAGGTTTATATGAAGGAAGAGGTAGAAATATGGTTCTAGTTGCTGAAGCTGATTCTAATTGTGAAAGCGAAACTGGTGATTCAGAAGCTTCAGTTATTGTTTGTAAAGATACTGATGGTGATGATTATTATACAAAAGGAACAATGGTTACTTATGCGGATGATATAAAAATTGGCGGCGGCGATGATAAATGCAGAGATGCAACAACTTTATTAGAATTCATTTGCGAAACACCAGATTCTGTAGGGCATAGTATAGATTATGTTTGTCCTAATGGTTGTGTTGATGGTGTATGCGTTGAAACTATAAATGAATCTCTTTGTACTGATAGTGATGGTGGAATCAACGCTGAAGTCTTTGGAACAATAAAAGGATATGGATTTATAGGAACTATAACAGAAAATGATATAATCCAACTACAAGATAAATGTTGGGTAATAGATGGCGTAAATAAAGGAATCGTTGAATATTATTGCGATGGTGATAGGATTGCAAAAAAGGAAGCATCATGTGATTCTCTGATGGATGGAACAGGATATGCTTGTGATAGTGGTGTATGTAAATTTGACCCTGAATCTTGTTTTACTGATGGATTGATGATTGAATGTCCAGAAGGATATTTTATCAATGAATCATGCAAATGTGAAAACAGTATCACTTTTTGCAATAACACAGATGATGGCGTAGTTACAAATTTAGATAGTTATAATGATTATTGTCTATCTGATACTGAATATGTTACATTTGCTTGTAATTCAGGTTCATCAACTGGAGTGGCTATGTCTCATAATGTGTGTCCTGATGGATATATGTGTAAAGATGCTACTTGTGTGGTTGGTGACACTGATGGTGAAATAATAAATGATACTTGGGAAAACCAACCGATAGAAGATGAATATTCTTATGTGATATATAATATGACTATGGATCACACCGAATTTTATAATAATCATAGTGTGACAAGTTATAATGTTTCATCTAACTTAGCAGTTATAGGGGTAGATTCTGAAATAGAGGTATTCTATCTTTATGATGTTAAAGAATTAGGTGGTGTTAGTGTATCGCTTATTGATCTTTTTCCTATTGATAATCTAGGTAAGGAATATGTAGCAATGATAGGATTGAAATAATTCTTTTTTTTTTTATTTTCTTTTTTCTAGTAATCTTTTTAAATCTCTAGTTGTTTTCTTTTTCCATGACAGATAATAATGATGATAAAAATACTTTTTATGTGACTACTGCAATAGATTATGCTAGTGGAAACCCTCACATAGGTCATGCATACGAGAAGATAAGTGCTGACGTGATCGCTAGGTGGAATAGAAACATGGGGAAAAAAGTCTTTTTCTTGACAGGAACTGATGAACATGGACAAAAAATTGCAGACACTGCAAAATCAGCTGGAAAAGAAGTTAAGGAATTCGTTGATATTCAAGCAGAGAAATTTAAGGAACTCTGTAAAAAATTAAATATTAGTAATGATTATTTTATCAGAACAACCGACAAAGATCATAAGAAATTGGTTCAAGAGTACTTGCAGAAAAGTTTTGACAATGGAGACATATACAAAGGAAACTATGAAGGATTATATTGTGTTGGTTGTGAAAGATATTACAAGGAAGATGAGCTAGTCGATGGAAAGCTTTGCCCAGACCATAAAAAAGAGGTTGAAAAGGTCAGTCAAGAAAACTATTTTTTCAAATTATCAAAATACCAAGATAAATTATTAGAATTATATGAAGAAAATCCTGATTTTATCAGTCCAAAAAGCAAGCAACTCGAAATATTGAACAGGGTAAAAGAAGGATTAGATGACCTTAGTATCAGTAGACATAAAGATAATCTTACTTGGGGTGTTCCAATACCTTTTGATGATGAACACGTAACTTATGTTTGGTTCGATGCACTTTTCAATTATTATACTGCTCCAATCAATCTAGAAAAGCAAGATTTTTGGCCATGTGATGTTCACATAATTGGTTATGATATAATGTGGTTTCACACGGTTTACTGGCCAGCATTCTTATTAAGTTGTGGTATTGAACTGCCAAAAAAAGTTTTCAATCATGGTATGATTCTTGACGCGGAAGGTCATAAGATGAGTAAAAGCCTTGGAAACATAGTCGATCCTTATGAAGTTATAGAGAAATATGGTGTTGATGAATTCAGGTTTTTCGTTCTAGCGCTTGGAACCTATGGTGATGATTTGAACTTTAGCTATGATCACTTGATTGAGAAGATAAACAATGACCTAAATAATGATCTTGGAAACCTTATAAGTAGGATCCATACTATGGTTACAAAATATTTTGATGGCAAAGTTCCAAAAAGAAATGAGTTGAATGATGTTGATAATGAAATCATTTCATCACTTAACATATTTGATGATTTCAACAAAGAGATGCAAGGATTAAAGTTCAATAGAGCTATAGAGATCCTTTGGACGTCTGTTCGTGATGTGAATGCATATGTCAATAAGGTAGAGCCATGGAAAGAAAAAGATATGTCAAGATTAGCAACTATAGTAAATATATTAGTATCTTCTGCAAAAATGTTTGCTGATTACATCGATTGCTTCATGCCAACAAAATCTTTAAGGATAATCGATCAGTTCAATTTCGATAAAGAAAAAACTTTCAAGTTCTCTGAAATTCCCGAAGGCTTGAAAATAAAAGAGAAAGATAATATTTTCTCTAAAGTTCAAAATAAAAGCAAGAAGCAAGAGTCACAAAAAGAAGTCATTGAATCTAAGTTTGGAAAGCTTGATTTGAAGGTTGCAAAAATAATTGAAGTAAAGGAGCATCCAGATGCTGAAAAACTTTACATCGAAAAGATTGATCTTGGAAATGGGGAAACAAGGCAAATTGTTAGCGGACTCAAAGATTATTATTCTATGGAAGAATTAAATGGCAAGAAAATCATCGTTGTATGTAATCTTTTGCCAGCAAAGCTTCGTGGTGAATTAAGTGAAGGTATGCTTCTAGCAGCAGATGGCAAAGATGGTGTTGGAGTAATCCTGTCTGATGCAGAACTTGGAACAAGAGTGACTCTTGAAGGAGTGGAGAGTTTTCCGCAAAGCAAGATCACATTTGAGGAATTCCAGAAGGTCAAGATTAAATCAACTGAAGAAGGTATACTATCTGAAGGCAAAAAATTGGTTGCTAATGGAAACTATCTAGTTTCAGATAGAAACATAGTAGGTAAAGTTAGGTAACAAAAAAATTTTTAAACCCTTATTTCCATTAAAAAATTTATGAAACTTCCAAAATTTTCAGTAGAATTATCAGAACGAAGTAAAGGCATTCTTCAAGAAGTAGCAAATATTGGTTTTGGTCACAGTAGCACAGCACTTAGCCAATTAACAGATAAAGAAGTAGAGATAACTTGGCCAGATCTAGGTATAGTCAAGAAAAAAGACATTTACAAAATATTTCCTATTGATGAGGTATTTGTAGGTGTCCATCTACAAGTGTTAGAAGATTTGGAAGGGGTTCTTGTATGCCTTTTCAAGAATGATGAAGCTATCGAGCTGATAAAAGAGATAACAAATGATAATGTAACATTACTGGATGAAGAAGGCATCAGTGTTATAAAAGAAGTAAGCAATATCCTTACTGGTTCATATCTTAATAGTCTTGCTGAGTTTTCTGGATTGAAATTACTTCCTTCACTTCCTCATCTCGCATTAGATAATTCTGCATCAATATTTGATTTTGTAACAAATAATTTAGGATATGATGATTTTGAATTTCTTTTCGTTAACAACACTTTAAGCATAAAGGATTCAGGTAAAAAGATAGAAGGTTCTCTTATCTTGATATTCAATCCTGATGATTTATGTAAGCTGCTTTGCTTATTAGAAAAAAAGTATAAGCATATAAAAAAACGAACTATTCCTAAATGTGACTGTGAATAATTTTGTATATCTACTTTTTTTATAAGATTCTCTCTAAAAAAATCGATAGATATTTAAATGAATTAATCAAGAATTTATTTAGTGATTTGGTGGGTAGTATAGATTGACAGCTAAAAGTACTGTGAAAAAGAGGAGTGGCGTAAACAATTCTAAAAGCCATAAGGCTCCAAAAACAAAAAAAATTGTTTCTTCTAAAAAGGCAACTTCCACAACTAAAAAAAAATCATCAACTACACACCATAAACAAAACAATAAACCTGAAAAAAGCCTTTACCAGAAATTCTTGAAGATTGAACATGATCTGCCTCTTGGAATGAGGGTCATGACAGTATATCTATTTATTCTAGCATTTTTCTATGGGTTGACTGGATTATACTTGAAAAAAGCGATGGTTTTTGGCCTTTTCATAAGTGGATTTCCATCATTTTTAGTAAATGCAGCAATCATAGGATTAATATTCTACATGATTTATGGGATAGCAAAAAAGGACATAAAACATTACTACTTGATAAACATATTTTTTGGCCTTGTCATATTTAATACTCTTCTTTCAATCTTTTCAATTCGAAGCCTTTTTGTTGGAGCGATTCGAAGCTACATAAATTTTTCATTCGTACTAGTATTGATATTGAACATAATAACTCTTCTTTTCTTGATGTCAAAAAAATACTACTTCCTACATCCAAAACCTGAATATCATGTTCACGCAACAGATAAGCTTTTCATGATTTCATTGGTATTCATCTGGCTATGTCTAATAATTGGAACAATGTTTTACGCAAATCTTTTCTTTAGGGAAAGTTATGTGCAGGCAAACCAATTAATATTTGAATTGAAAGATAAAGGGTTGATAGAATCATCCTTGTATTGTCAGAAAAGCCAAAACCCTGATCTTTGCTTCTACATCGCTGCTCAGCTTAACAAGGAGGATCCAAACTCAAAAACATTATGCAAAGGGATAAGGTTCCCATTCTATTATTTTGATTGCATGAAACGAGTGGAGGCAGCACAATGAAGATTGCTCAATCCAGAAAAGGCCAGGTGACAATCTTCATAATAATAGGAATCATAATGCTTCTAGCAACAGCAGTCATAATGTATATCAACAAGACAATTGCAGAAAGCAAGGATCTTGAATATAATGCAGGAAAATTGACTGATGAGACACAAACTGTAAGTGATTTTGTATATAGGTGTTTTGAAGAAGTTGGAACTGATGCATTAATGTTGATAGGTCAAGGGGGAGGTTATGTTGAATTAAATAGATCAACAACAATTATTCTTCCAGGAATGGAAACCGAAAGCACTGGGTTAGAACTTGTTGAAGGAACAAACATGGTAATTCCTTACTGGATGTATATGAATAGTCCTAATGATTGCCAAACAAATTGTGAATTTAAAGCTGATTACGTACCAACTCTTTCATCATCAAGCGACCCGATCTCTATTGAAAACCAGATAAGCTATTACATTGAAGATAATCTTGCAACATGCTTAAATGGTTATCAAGGATTTATAGAACAAGGAATGACAGTGCTTGATCAGTATCCAATTGCAGCAACTGATGTTCAGGAAAACACTGTTGTAGTAAGGCTTGATTACCCCGTGAATATAACTTACGGAAACCACCAAACAGAGCTTAGATATTTTGAAAAAAGATTCGATGTAAAACTATATTATGCTTATTGGCTTGCTCAAATGATTACGGGTAGAGAAAAGGATACTTATTTTTTGGAAGAGAATCTTGCAAATCTCATAACCTCTTTTGGGGGAATCGAAGGGATGATACCTCCTATGTATGGTGGAACAGATTTTAGCGCTAATTCAGGAAGCAAATCCTGGAGGCAATCAGAAGTCGAAGATCATCTAAGGGGAATGCTCCAAGCAAATATTCCAAGCATCAAGGTTACAAATACCTTATCCTTGTTGAAGATCCAGATGGATAATGGATCAAGCACATGGGATGAGATGATAAACAAGATGAACTATATAGTTGATTTAAACTATGATGCCTTATTCCCTTTAGATGTTGAATTCATGTACATGCCTAATTGGGAGCTTCACGTTGACATAAATCCCAGAAGAGGTGATGTGATATCGCCTGATTCTGGATCAAACCCTTTCTTGAGCTTTATAGGTCTTGGAATGACAAGATATGATTTCAGTTACGACGTATCTTATCCAGTCCTTGTTAAGATAACCGATCCAGTTGCATTCAATAATGAAGGTTGGTCATTTTATTTTGCTCTTGAATCAAACCTTAGAAATAATCAAGCAGTATATGCTTATAGTAGTGATAATTATCAGAATAATATGGGTATGATGAATACAGAAGTAATGGATATATGTGGAGATGAATTCAAGAAAACGGGAGATATAACCGTTAAAGCAATAGATTACACCGATAATTATGAGATTCCAGATGTTGATGTCAGGTCAGCATTTGTTGATGTGCAGTGTCAGGAAGGAATAACAGACCATGAAGGTTATTATACAGGAAAATTCCAATCGGGGATGGGTTATATAGTTCTGTCTCACAAGGATTACCTTGATAGTTATGATATGTATTTGTTCTCATCAAACAAGACAGATTATCAAGAATATGTGATGTATCCAAAGAAAAAATTAGAGATTTCTATAAATAAATTAGTATTGGAAAAAATAAACAATTGGGTTCTTAATGGATCAACTCCGATGGTGTCTATGAATGGAACATATCCTCATGAAAATTTAATTATACAATATGAAAGAAAAGGAGATTCTATTTCCAAAGAAAGGATAATGGATTCAATAATGATTGATAAGAATTTTACCATTGTTGAAAAAGAGTTTTATCCTGGAAAATATTATCTAAATCTTATATATCTTGATGATAGGGAATTTGTTGCTAAAGCAGGCGGACAAAATGTAAATATGAGTATGACAGCATCAATAAATGTGAATGGTAGTAATGATGTGTATTTTGAGATAATGCCTGAAGAATTATACAATTCATCATCTATTGAGATAAATATATTAGTGCCTAATTTTTATGAACCTAATATTAATGTAGGTACTGATGAGATGGAACTCCTTGGAGAATTATCAGATATCTATATGGAAAACTATAACTTGACGAGGCCGATATTCAAATGAGAGGAAAAGCAAGCTTTATGATAATGTTGGTACTAACACTACCTTTTCTTAGCGCGTTAGCTTATGCAGATATAACTGTTGTATATGCAGGGGGTCAAGATGGTTACAATGGTTATCTGAGAGGCAATGATAATATTAGGATAGATGTTAGATCGGATAATCCGACAGTTGTTTTTTCAGATTCTCCAAGCTCAAGACCTTTCAATTGCATATTTAATTCAACAACAAGTAAGTATGATTGCAGTCTTAAACCAACAAGCTCACTTCCAACAACGCACAATGATATTGCATCATATGTATTAAGCGAGCTTGACCCAGATACAAACCCTATTTCATCAAAAAGTGTGATAATGAAAGTTGATAATGCAGCTCCTTTGATAGAATCATTTAGAGTGTATCAAGATGCAAATGATGGCAAGATAAAAACAGACCTTGATATAAAAGAAATAAGGATGTCAAGTGAAACATCGGGAAATTCCTGTTCAGGAATTAAAAAAGCGCGAATATTAAGTGCAACAACAGAACCTATTGATCTAGAAATAACTACATCGCCAAATGATTGTGTTGTCAGTATGTCAGGTGTGGATCTTGGTATAACAACAAGCGGTGAATATAGATTCGCATTATCTGTTGAGGATAATTTAGGAAATTCTGCAGTAAGCGAAGAAGTAATAATATATTATGATGCTGAAAGCCCAACAGTTCTTGCAGGAACGATAAAATTTATAGATTCAGCAACACAGGAAGAAGTAACTCTTGTTTCAACCGAAGCAGATCCAAGCTTTTACAGAAGCGTGTTTGTGACATTTCAGATAAATGATAGAAATCTTGATCCTGCAAGTGTCAAAGCAGATCTTTCAGAATTAACAAATACTATGTATTTGAAATCAGTGTATGCTGATGTATCTTTTGATTGCTCAAGTGAGAATGATTATAATTATGTCTGCGTTTCAGAAGAGGTCTCTGGTGGAAGCGATGGATATCAATTGAATCCTTCATCAGGAGTTGTTGAGATAAGGATAAGTGCTAGTGACACTATGGGTTATTCTATAGATAATCAAGCATTCACAAAAGTATTAAGCGAAGATAATGTCCGGCCTGTTGTTGACCTTTTAGGAACAACCTATTGCTCAAGGGAATCAGGTCAATGTTATGCTAAAGAAAGAACTGATTTTAAGGTTGAAATATTATCAGGATCCAAAACCTTCACAAAGAAATTAGTCAGCTTGAACCTTGGTAGAGTCAATTATAATGATAGATGGGTTGATTCATGTGAAGAGACAGGCTCATCATGGATATGTTTATTATCTTATCCTGTAACTTTGGAAGAAGGTGGTCCTTTTGAAGTAAGGCTTGGTGAATCTTATGATGATATAGGTAACATATTTGAAGATGCGAGCAGTATAATAATCTATGATAGTGAACCTCCTTATTTTGATGAATCAGAAGAGTACTTTGAAGCGATGGGTGGAGGTCATCCTTGGGTTGATGATGGAGACCAGATAACTTTTAAATTAAAAGTTCATGAAGACACGAGTTGTGTAGAAGAAGCATACGCAAACTTCTCAAGATTATCTCAAGGTTATGATAATGTGGCTACAGATTGCAGGCATTTACGTGGAAACGAGTATGAATGTGTCTGGAATTCTGTTGTTAGAGCAGACTCAACAGGAATGATACCTGTCTATTTTGACATATATGACTGTGCAGGAAACCTGCTTGAATATGAATCAGAAGTTGAAGTTCTTACAGTATCTGAAGACTCAAGAGATTTCTGGAGATTACTTGATGATAGTGTGATTCCAGAAAAAGTCGACCTCGTAACATTACCCTATTTTCCATTAGACTATGTAAGTGTTTTTGTGACAAAAGAATTAGATGGAAACACTCCTGGAGCAAGATCATTATCACTTGATTTCTTACAAAGCACTGAATGTGTTTCAAACGATCCTAATGCTACAAAAGCATTTAGGGATGCAACAATATTTAGAGCGACAAAACCTTATCAAGATGAAGACAAACTGCTTTTCGAAGTGCAGCTGAATAAGGTTGACATACCAAACAATGATAATTTAGAATACACTTGTCCTATAATGATAATTTCAGCAAGCAACGGTGTTCGTTACCAAGGTTTTGAGATGAACATGACTTTCACTATCCCTACTTATACATCACAATACAAAGCAGGCGAAGAGCTGAAAAATAAAATTGAGGATTTGAAAAGCGACCTCGAATCTCAGATGTGGATTGATGACATGATGGGTCTGATAGAGATGATACAGCAGATGTGTCAGGTTTGGAATACTGCTAATACTATTTATACAGGTATAAGTGCTGCATTTGCTATAGCTGCTGAAGTTTTGAATTGGAATCCGCCTGCAAAAATGGGTGTTTGTACCGCAGATTTTGGTATAGCTACAGTTTTTGAAGGTATTGGCACTTTTATAAATAATCTATGTAATTTTGCTGATTGTAGCTTAGTTCCGAAGTTCATCACAGAAAGAATGACTAGTGGTGATGAAGATATGGATACTACTGTTAAAGAGATAATTATTTTTGCAGTTACTGGCTTATCAACTGATCAATCTTTGGCCAAGCTTAGAGGTGAACTTGTTGGTTCTTATTGGGATATTGCAAAGAAAAGTATGCTTTATTCAATACTTCTTTTATGCATTCCAGGTGTATTATATAATTTGAAACAGAAAAGAAATATAGATTGTAAATATGTCTATTGTCTTGAAAATCAAGTTGTTGAACAAGGTATGCAACCTTATGTTTGTGAGGGTCAGAAAGCTTATGCTACTTGTATCTTTGTATATGGTCAATTCTATAATAGTATGCCATTTTCAATTTTATTACAGATGTTTGCATCGATAATAAGATTATTTGCACAAAATCCTGTAGCTGTAATAGGTATGATATTAAATTATGGATGTAAATTACCTCCTGTATGTGCTCCTACAGGCGGCGCAACTTTAAATGCTGCTTGTGCTGTTACTCATGTTATAAGCAAGATTAATGCATTAGTTTCTGCAGTTCAGGCTTTCTCAGGAATTTTTAGTGGTGACATATTTGAACTTGAAGATGAAACAACAGATTATTGTTCGATGGTGTTGGAGGATGATGATTAAATATGGTTGACCAAAGGCAATACCAAAATTATGGAACCCAAATCATTAAGACAAATGATGGTTGGATGACTTTTCTAATTATAACACTATTACTTCTTACAGCATCATTTTATTCAGTATATTATCTAAACTTGAAAGCTCAGTTTGATGTTGTAACTGTTGATGGTGAATCATCAGCTTTCCCAAGCTTTGATAGCATATTTGATGGTGGTGATGGTGATGATACAACTGATAGAACTGAGCGAACTACTGAAAGAAAAGACTTCGCAACACTTCTAGAAGAAAAAAGAATGGCTGAAGCAGCAGAACAAGAGGATAATAGGCTTTCTGATGACGCTTTTTCAACAGAAGAATTTATTGATGAAGGTCTTGTTGAAGATGAAGAATTCATTGATGATGTTCTAGAAAACGGATTTTTTGTTGTGAATCACATATTTACATATAATTCAATATTTAAGTCTGGAGAAGCAAATAATAACCAGTTCTCGCCAGGTGCGACAGCTTACCTTTTTGTAGAAATGTATAATCTTCAAGAAGATATAAATGGAAACATCAGCTTATCGATACATTTTACGCTTCGAAACGAAGCAAACCAGATAATTAGAGGGTACGACGTTGAGGATTTGGTTGTTTATGTAGGAAAACCACCTTACAAGGACGGATATTTCCTTGCTAGGATAGTTATACCTATTGACTCAAGCTTTACATCAGGAAAATATTATACTGATCTAGTGATAAAAGATGGAGTCTCAGGACAGGTGAGACCAGAAAAATACATGTTTAGGATAAAGGAGCCAACACTATGAAAGAGATTAAAGATGTATTAAATAAATTTAAGATTCCTCTAATTATAGTCTTATTAGTAATAATAATATTAAGTTTTACTAGTTTAATTTTTAAAGATCAGAATTTGCTAACAGGGAATGTTATTACTCCTGAGCAGGAGGCAGTTGCTATTCAATCTGTTATTGATGATGATCCTACTGATGGAGAAGAAGGTATTTCAACTACAATTACTCCTGAGCAGGAGAGTGTGGCTATTCAATCTGTTATTGATGATGATCCTACTGATGAGGGTGAAGTTTCACCTTCAAATGAAGGTGATAATCCTGCTGATCCTTGGGATGTTGATGGTGGATTGAGTCTTGAGCCTGACGCAGAAATTGACACTTTTGATATTGATTCAGGACTTACTGATGTTGAAGAAAGAGAATCTCTTTATTTCAAAATACATACTTTGGTAAATTCTTTTGATAAATTGGTAGATGATGTTGCTGAAAAATTTGGTGGTACTTTAGGTGATGATTCATGGGATGAGGATGTTGCCAAATTTTTTGGTATAGTGGATGAAAATGGTGATGGTGATTGGCCTGGTGAGGAGATTGCTGAATTCACTAATAATGCTGCGGATGCAATCGCTGCCGGCAAGCAATGGGGGACATTAGCTAACACTCTTGGAATCTGGGATGATGACCAGGTATTGATTGAAGGCTTGATGGATATCGCTGATGATATTGATCCAAGCACTTGGGCAGAAAGCGAATGCAGCTACCCGTTCGACGCAGGAACTGAAAGCAATGTATTACTTACTTCTGATGGTGATTTTGGTCTTGTTCTTGAAGCATCAAAAGCAAATTACAGTCAACTTATACCTTGTTATAATATAACTACTGATGAGGATGATGATGAGATCTGTGAAAGATTTTTTGACTCAGGACATGTTGCTTGCGCTGAAGGTATCTGTGTAGATACAAGTACAGGATTCAACCAGCCAAAACCATATGAATTCCAATTGTATATGGTTGAAGTCATATTCAACCACAATGAAGATTTTGGAGATGGTAAGACAAAATTCACTATTAATCTTTATGGTGATGAATTAAATGATGTGAGAAATGTTCCAATAAAAGTCGCAATGGACTTGAACAAGGATGGAATAGTGGATGACAATGATACTATAACTCTTGAAGAGGGAAACAATTCATATTTTAGAAAGACTGGAACAAACAGTTTAATACACATAACAAACAATAATTCAAACGAAGTGTTCGATAAGGTATGTCTTGATTTCCAATTTCGTTCAGATGGCTTGAAAGAATTATTGGAAGATTATAGTCTTGATAGTACAAGTTTTTGCACAAGTTTTGTAACGCAAAGAGATAATGCGAAAGAGGAAAGCACAGTTTATGACTTCCTTTATGATTGGGTGTAGAATATGAAATATGAATCATTAAAAGATTGGAAAAAGAACTTACAATTGCTAGCCATAGAATTCTTTTCACTTACAGGGTTTTTAGCTCTTGTTAGATTATTTGCATATATATTACAGAAATATCTGCCAACAACCCCTTTCGATCCAAATCTCTTGCAAAGCTTAAGCAAGGTAGAGCTTATGATAGCAAAAGACCAATTATATGCTTACGTCACGGTTTACTTAGTTCTTCTATTATTGATATTTGTATCAGGATTCTTGATATTCAATCTGACAAGAAAACTTATCTGGGAGAAGATAATGAACGGTAAGTATTCATTGAAAGGTTCTTTAAAATATTCATTACAAAATACTTCAGTGATTATTTCTTTATTTATACTAATAACCATAGCTTATCTAATATTCAATTGGATTCTTGGAATGATATCTTACATTATTTCTTTTATTCCAGAAGTGTTTAAGGTTATACTTTTCCAATTAGTACCCATACTTATATTGTTCTATCTGATGGTTATATATTTTTACGTGTTCAATTCAAGATTTATCGGTTCAAAAAAAGATTTTTTTGATGTATTGAAAACATTGAAGGAAGTAAATCTAAAAAAGTATTTACTATATGCATTACTTCTTTTTATAATCTCATATGCATTGAATTTTTTGGTCTATTTCATACCGCCAGTTATGATAGCAACAATAGGACTTCTCATATTTTCAGCGCATAACCTGGTTTTGAAGCTTCTTATATCTGAAAATGAATCATTAAAGGGGGAAACCTTTAAAAAGTCAAAAACAAAAAAGAATAGAAGGGTGAAAAAATCTTGAATAGGCGTGGACAAGTAACATTTTTCATAATACTAGGGCTTTTGATAGTTATATCTACATTGATATATATAGGTATGAAAGCAGATCTTACATATTTTGACCCTGATGCAATTCTAGCACCTGACGCAACAAACGTCAAGAATTTTGTAGAGCAATGCTTAAGAGAAGTGGTTGAAGATGGAGTCACACTCGTAGCTTTCCAAGGAGGATACTCAATAATTGAAGAAGGCCCATGGAAACTATCAAATGATGGAGAATACCAAGAATTCTTAGGTCCAAACGGTTTCAAGATACCTTACTGGCAAAACAAAGGAAAAAGTTTTGCGCCAGACCAGCAAAAAGTTGAAGAACAACTAGAGATCTACATTGATAGCAAGCTTGAAGAATGCATAGGTAACTTTTCAGGCATAAAAGAGAACTATCAATTGACTGAACTTGCAAAGCCAGAAAGCAAGGTCTTGCTTGGTCGTCAAAGAGTATCAGTAGAATTAGATTATCCAGTTGACTTGAAAACAATGACTGGAAAAGGTGATACTATAGTAAATAATTATAGGGCAACAGTTGCTTCAAACATGCTAGGAGCAATAGAATTAGCTCACATGATAAAGGAGCATAATGATGAGAACTTGATGCTTTGGAACAGGACAATAAACATCATCAGTGGTTCAGAACTCCCATTTAAAGGATATGAGTTTGATTGCAGTGACAAATCCTGGACAATGGAAGAATTAGAAGAAGATTTCAACAATCTTTTATCCGCAAATCTTCATTATATAACCTATAAGAACACATTCAATGAGCAATTGATACCAACTTATGAATATCCTGATTATTATCAAGGAAATTATTTTTTCGATATAGGTGCAGAAAGCAGGCACCGAATCTATAGTGTAAATGTGGAAGTTATCCCAACAACATATTTTAGCGTAGCACCAAACAAAGGTGGAATAGTAAGAAACATCAACTTACAGCTTCCTATGATTGGTGACATGATCGATCCATGCATAAACTTATACAATCATTTCTATAGTGCAGATTACGCGGTTAAGTTTTCAATAACAGACAGTGAAAGCTTAAAATTCAATTTTATAATACCTCTGAACATGTTGCTTAATAATCCTCAAAGATCACCCGAACAATTCGATCCATTAGCAGAGATAGCAAAACTTGCAGAAGCAGGAGACTATGGTAACATTGAAGATTATTGCAAGGATTCAGTAAATGAAGTGGATATATTTGTAGAAGATTCAGTAAGAAGAGCACCTATCTTTAACGCTACTGTATATTATGATTGTGTTAAGTTCAGATGTCAGCTTGGTATAACTGATTACCCAAGAGATTCATATGGTATACCTATAGGCACAACTGCAAAGATAAATGATGCTAAACTTCCAGATTGCATCAATGGAAATTTAGTTGTGGAGCATCCAGACTACATACCTGATAACATGTTCTTTACTCCAAGCGAATATAGTGAGAGTACTTTGAAGATGAAACTAAAGCCTATAGTTGAGATACCTGTTGATCTTCAACTAAGAAGGTTCGTTGGGGATATGAGCAGTGCAGTACCTTTTGATTTTGACACTTATGGTGTTGTAATCTCAGTATACAATCATGATCTAGAGGAATATGATTACAGTGCATATATGCCGGATAGTGACATGTCAAGCGATCTTTTTATCAGGATTCCTTTGAACAGCACCTACGATAATAATCTAACATTTGATGTGAGAACTGTAATACCTAATACTAACATAAGTGTTGGTGGTTATTTCAATAATCAAATAGTTAAAGGAAGCGATCTTGTAAGAGCAAACAAAATAACTATTGATGTTCTTGCATCAGAGCTTGACCCGATAACCTATGAAGAGACAAGGTCCTTATATCAAGATATAATATTTGAAAAATCAAGCAAGTTCCCGGTGAAGATGTCATGAGATCAAAAAACAAGTACAATTCAATATTATTTATATCATTACTATTAATATTTTCAACAATCTCCTTTGCAGAGATAATGAACGTTGAAGTAACACCATTATACAATTCAGTAAGGTTCAATTGGACAAGCGATGAAAGTAATGCAGGAATAGTTCATTATGGTGTTGGAAGCTTAACAGATTCACAGCCTGAAAACGCAGTGACAAAAAATCACAGCGTTCTTCTTACAGGTCTTCTACCAGAAACAACCTATACTTATAGGGTGCAATCAGGATATGAATATTATCCTTCACAAACAACAACACTTAACTTCACAACTCAACCTTTTGGTTCAGTGGTTCCTCTTAGCGAAAGCAACCTGATATATCCTCCAGCAGCATCAGCAGAGAGTAGGATTATAGTTGAAGGTGAGAGTGATAAGAAGATAAGGATAAAAAGAAATTTTGGAGAGTACTGGTATGAGCAAAAACTTTATCTTGAAGATGGAAGCTCAGTATTTTATTATGATTCAGATGGTGATTTTTCACTTGGACTTAACCTAGTTGAAGGAGATAATGATTTCAGGATAGAATTCATAGACCCTTTCTCAAATGAGGTCGAAAGGATGGATTTCAGCATATTTGGAGACTTTACACCTCCAGCTTTCGAGTTTGCATCGCTTCCTTCATATTCACAAGGAACAATAAGATTAATAGGTGTTATGGAGATAAACGCGAGCGTAAAGGTTTATTCAAACGGTAACACATTGAACACATTCAGATCAATAGAATTTTTCGATAATGTTAGTGATAGATATTCAGATCTCGGATTTGAGACTGAAGGAATGGGTTATGTAAACAATTCTTTGACATTATCTGGAGATGGCGAGCAGAACCTAACTTTTGTAGTGAGCGACCTTTTAGGAAATAATATTTCTTTTGATGCTAAAGTCTATGTTGATAGGATGGAACCTCAGATAACAAATATTACTATAGTTTCTATTTCTGAGATGGTGATAAGTGGCGGCTCAACAGGTTATAGAGGTGGGTTATGGACGCCATTCAATCCTGTAACGCTTCAAGGAATCGCTGAAGATAATTCAGGAAATGATGACTTGACAGTTTATGTAATAAACTTAAGAAATGAGACAGGAAACAAATGTGATAGGTATGCTGATGACATAGAACAATCATTTTTAGAAGGATATGAATATGGATTTAATCCAAATAATAATGGTGCTTTCGATCTAGAAGCAAGCTTTAGTATGAATCTAGTTGGAGCAATCCTTGGAAATAGCGGTTCAAAAATAACTCCTGATAATGATGGAGAATTCGAATCAATAGTTAGTCTAATGAGTCCAAACAGATTGATAAATGAAACAGATAGAGATAACAATATCTGTATATTAGCAATCGACAAGGCAGGAAATGTTGATAATGCATTCAAGGTTATCACTTATGAACCTACAAGCACTGTTTGGGGAGTTAGCGGGTTTCAAAGCGAACCAACAGAACTATATACTGCTTGGATAAAACATCAAGATTATCCAATGCTACTTATGTTTGACCTTGTATGGAACGACCCAAGATCTTTTAGTAAGGTTGATAGCTTAACATTAAGATTTGATCCTGTTGAAGGTGGTATGGACCAGATTGGTGGAAACGCTTTTGCGATAATGGGAGAAACAGATGCTATCCCTTTCAAGGATGAAAGCACTAAATCTTATCATATATTATTACCTTATTTTGTAGCGCAAGATATGGATGCAAACGAAAACTTATATGATCAGGATGAGCTTCAGTTCAGTTTTAAGGTAATTATCAATTATGAGTATGATGGCGTTGCAGATGAACAGATGCAGTTTGTTCAAGCAAAAGTTTCATTACAAAGCCCTTATGATTTCTCAAAATTTTTAACACCTGAATTAGTAAATGATAAATTGATTCCTTTCTTTAATGAGTCAAAAGAATTCGTTGATGATATGAGCAATTTCACAAGAGATACATTGATAAAGAACACTATGCCTGTTTGCATAGCTTTGATGGCAGCTAACACTGCAGTTAGCTTTTTTTCTGCTACTGATGGTGGCGAAACAGCTAAATTTATAACACAGGCAATGAAAGCAGTATGTGACAGGATATTCAGTCCTCAAGTACCTCCGAAAGGACCTACTAATTCAGATGGTGATCCAATCAATATCGATACAAATGAATTAATGGGTAATTTAAATGCGGCAAGTGCTACAGCTGAATCTATAGAAACAACTCAAGGATATAAGACTTGGCAAGCATTAAACCAGAAGGTTGGTGGTAGTGAAGCTGCAGGTTCAAGCATACCTTTAGATAGTTTTTTAGGATCTTATGGTGAAGGTGTCACAATAGGTTATTATAGGGAAGGAAACATTTTCAATATTAATAATGTTCCTTGCAATCCTGTAATAACAGGTGTTGATAGTTCAATAACTTCAACAGGTGTTGGTGCATTAGTGACATCTGCAGCTCAATCAGGCGAATACATCACAGGTATAACTCCTGGTTTAACGCAAGCAAATAGGTGCTTCTATAAAGATGCTCCTTATTATGATAATTGGAAATGCATTCCAGGCGTATGGATTACAGGTCCTGCAAATTATGATTTGAATCCTATGCATGACTTGCTTGATAGTATTAGGTGTGGAAGCTTTAGCGGTTTCTATCTTCAAACACAAAGAGTATCAAGACATCTTACTCAGCTTCTTGATTGCTTGGAAAGCATTGAAGAAGGAGTGCTTGACGCAGGATACTGTGAGCATTTCCTTACAACTAGTGCTTGTGAGATGTTTACATGGGCATTTGAAAAAGTGGTGTTATGGGCGCAAAACGAGAAGATCTTCAGTTTTAAGGATACTAAAGGCCATACTAGCTTTGCAGAGATGACTAATTCTTATGAGGATGCGTTGACCAGGGTTGCGATGAGTGAGACTGGAACCACAAATTATGTTCATGCGATGTGTTTAGCAGCTTTTGGTGCTGATGCATCAAACTTCGATACTTTCCTTGATAGTTTTTTAGCTGCACAGGATAGAAAACCAACAATAGGTCCAATTGCAGCAACATCACACGTAAACGGTTATGATGACCAAACAGGTTACATGCAGATACAATACAAGATAACTCCTTACATCATGGCAGGACAAGGAGCAGACGTTTCAGCAACAATATACTTGTTATGTGATGGTGGAAAATATTGTCCAAATGGAGGATTTGAACCTTACGCTGTAAGAACAATAAATGTTCCTAGGGGAACAACTTTTAGTGAAACAATATATTACAATGATAACCCAGCACACAGGTGGTACAACAAGGTGTACGTTGATTACTCTTATGATGATGTAGTTCTTGAACCGCAATCATCCTATGAATATAAATGCTCAGTAACTGAAGCTGAGGATTGCACAAAGCTTGGAGGGGTACTTGTTGCACCACCTACAGGTCAATGCACAGGTAGTGGGCAAGTTTGCCAATTATATACCTATAGCGAGACAAGCACAACTAAAAGAGAGACCAAAAGCACAAAACCAGGAAACGATGTTGGTGCTATTGGGGATATTAACTTTAACTGCTGGTTTGATGTAAATTCAAACCTTGGATTACAATGTGATCTTGGAGAATTAACATCTGGCTCAGCACAGATGGAACTTGTTAGCGTTGATATGTTCCCTAAAACATATTACAAAGGAACAGACCTATACGCATTGCTTGACTTGAAGAAGTGGCAGTACGAAAAAGAAGACTTCATAGTAAGATATGTTGTACGAAAAAGTGATGGTACTTTGGTTAAAGAAGGCGCTGAAACTTACTTGATTAAGGATGTTTTCAAATGCAATGAGAATGATGTCTTGAAAAATGAGGTTATCCTTCCGGTTCCGATAATAAAACAGGAAACCACAGCAGATGTGAGGACAGTATTCACAGGAAACGCTGATTTAAGAGAGAAGATGATAAATAGTTCATATTTATTAAGACTTACATCTGGGGAGAGTAATTTTGAAAGTACCCTCCTTGGTTTTAATGAAGTTATTTTAACTAGTGAAGATGGAGTAGAACATATTTGTTATCCTCAAAATTTTAGAGAGGATTATTTTTCTTTTGGTAATTGTTTGGATACAACTAAAAAGATAAAGAACATACAGATTTCAGCATATTCAACTAGTCAAAATATTGATGCTCTTAGTCTAGTTTTATATAGATTAGATGAAACGGTCCATTCTTCAGTTAATATGAACCCTAGTAGCTCATCTGATCTGACAATTGGTTCATATGATTTTGAGTTTGAGCTTTATCATTGCGTTGAAGGAAGCTGTCCAAGCGGAATGCCATCATTATCTCCAACAGATGACCGGTTTGAAAAGATACTTTATGGAATTGATGCAGATGGTGAAGATGGAGAAGTCAAAAGCTTTAGAGTGAACAATCAAGATCCTTCAGCTAAGTGCAAAACAAGCCCTGAAGTGAAGATAATAAATCCTGTAAAAAACATAAAGGTTAGCAATTCAGTAGAAAGATTTATGGATATTATAATCTATGATGATTGCGATAAAGATTTTACTGGTGGAAAAGTTACTTATCAAGTAGGTTCAAAAGTCAATACAGATGTATCTTTGAATTATAATTCTAAATTTGGATCTTATTTTATCAACTTTAAACCATCCAAGGTAGGTCTTGATGTACTTTCGGATTATTCAAATCTTGATCAGTTTGAATTGGTGGTTAAGGTTAAGGATGATCTTGGTAATGTTGGTTCAGGTAAGCAGACTTTTGTAGTAACAACTGATGATGATACTTCTGAGATGGAGTGTAGGGTTTCGAGTGGTTTGTCTGGTTCTGCTGTTACGCCTTCTCTTGCTGATCAGGCGCTTGATATGATTTGATCATTTCTTTTTTTTTTGTAATATTTTTTTTTGAAGAATTAGTTTAGAATTTTTTTAGTTTATGTCGTATCCTGTGCAGAATCCTATTTTGTTTTTTATTTCCATGTTTGGTGCTCTGATTTCTAGGCCGTTTTGTGTTTTTGTTATGTTGTATCCTGTGCAGAATCCTATTTTGTTTTTTATTTCCATGTTTGGTGCTCTGATTTGTTTTCCGGTTAGATCATGGAAGTAATGGTGGATGACAAAAAGAAGAATCTCAAACTGTTGCTGATTATTATTGTGAGCTTGTGCTGCTTCTGCTTCTGTTGGGTTGATTAGTTGTGCTCCTTGGCCAAGTGCAAGTGCACCTAGTCCTACGCCCATCGCTTTTAGGAGTCGTCTTCTG
>PKTL01000070.1 GCA_002867475.1 Candidatus Woesearchaeota archaeon | reverse complement strand
TCTTGTGTTTTTGTCTTTTTAGCCATTGTTGTTATCCACCTAGATTTTTAATATTTTGAAGGGCGACTTAATCATTTATAAAAGTTATGAAATAAATTCTCGAAAATAAATTATTTTTATAGGGAAACTTTTATAAAGAAACCTAAATTCCGATTCTATGTGACAGCGTCAAGTGCGTAGACATTGTCGTTAGTCATTTATTAATTGTTTAAAAAATGAAACTACCAAAAACAACAAAAAGATTATGTAAAAACTGTAAAACTCATACAGAACATAATATAAAGCAAGCTAAAAGAAGAACTCCAGGAGCAGCACACCCTCTTGCTAAATCAGCTAAATCAAGAACTAGCTTTGGTAAAGGTGCAGGTAACCTTGGAAAATATGGTTCTAAACCAGCGATAGGTAAATTCAAGATGACTGGTGCAAAGACAACAAAGAAATTAGACCTAAGATATGAATGCAAAACATGTAAGAAATCAAGCGTTCAATCAAGTGGTATAAGAGCAAAGAAGGTTGAATTTATCTAGAGGTATTATAAAATGACAATCGTAAAAGAACCAACTTCAAAATTCATAAAAGTTAGATGTCCAAAGTGCAAGAATGAACAAATAATCTTTGGAAAGACAAGTACAGAAGTGAAATGCTTAGTATGTGAAAAAGTTATTGCTGAACCAACAGGTGGTAAAAGCAAAGTTAAAGCAAGGATCTTAGAGGTACTTGAATAATTATTAGAAGAAATTTAATACACTAAGAGTTTTATAAACTCTTGTGCATTTCAATTCGAGGAATCAAAACATGTTAGAGAAAAAAACAGGATTTCCCAAGGAAAGCGAACTAGTCCTTTGTACTGTTACTAACATCCAATACAATTCTGTATTCGCAAAATTAGATGAATACAAAAATCTTCAAGGTATGATCCACATCAGCGAGATTAGTCCTGGAAGAATCAGAAACTTGAGAGACTTTGTAAAGGAAGGAAAAGTTATCGTTTGTAAAGTTCTAAAAGTTAATGAACAAAGAGGTCATATCGATTTATCACTTAGAAGAGTTAGTGAAAGTCAAAGAAGGCTTAAGCAAGAAGGTATAAAGCTTGCTCAAAAAGCTGAGAAGATTATAGAATTCGCAGCAAAAAAATTAGGCACTGAAACCAAAATTTTAGCTAAAGATATCCAACAAAAAATTGTTGGAGAATTTCAAACTATTTATGATTGCTTTGAAGATGTTGTAGAAAATGATTTTGATCTTAAATCTTTAGGTCTTGATAAGAAAACTATTGATATTCTCGAAGCTGAAATAAGGCAAAAGATAAAACCTGCAAGCGTTAAGATAGAAGGGACATTAACATTAAATTCTTATGAACCTAATGGAATGGATATTGTTAAAGAAGCATTAATCTTAGCAGATAAAATAAGCGATCAAGTGAACATCTATTATGAAGGCGGAGGTCATTTCAGATTAGAAGTGGTTGCACCCGAATATAAGGAAGCTGAAAAGATTTTGCAAGATACTGTTGAAGTCGCTGAAAACTTCATGGAAAAAAATAAGGGAGAATTTAAGTTCGACCGTATCGAGACTAAAAAGAGTTAAGATGAAACATATTCTTAAATGTGAAAACTGTAAGGAATATACTATTTCTGAAAAATGTCCAAGATGTGATGGAAAAGCAGTAACTCCAAAACCAGCTAAGTACAGCCCACAGGATAAGTATGCTAAGTATCGAAGGATAGCTAAAGGCATGGATAAATAATTATTTAAATTCTAAAAAGAAGATATTAATATGCTTGATAAATTAAATAAAATAAATCCTGCAATAATTCTTATATTTTCTTCATTATTATTGGCTATTATCTATTATATAATAAATATATTTACATACGAATGTAATGGGGGTTTTTGTTGGGACCCTCATCACCTTTCCAATATTCTTTTCAACTTTATAGTGTTTATTATGATTTTAGGCATTTCAAGCTTTGCTATTAAACTATTTTTTTTAATTATAAATTTAATTATAAAAATTTTTAAAAAATCGTAAAAACAGTAAACTTAAACAATAAAGTCGATCGACTTTAAGTAAAAAAGTGAACTTTTATAAACAGTTCATTAATTTCTCAATACCATGAAATGGAAGATAACACCTATGTTTAAAGATGAATTGCAATTAAGAGATCCAGTTCTTATTGAAGGGCTACCAGGTATTGGTAATGTTGGAAAAATAGCTGCTGACTTTATAATTGAAGAATTAGAAGGTGAAAAAATATATGATGTTTTTAGTTATGCAATGCCTCACTCAGTCTTTGTAAATGAAGATAACTTGGTTGAGCTTCCAAAAATTGAGATATATAAGGTTCCTTTAAAAGATAAGGATCTTGTTATCATTGCAGGTGACATGCAACCTATTGATGAAGAAAGCTGCTATGAGTTTAGTGATAGGATTCTTGATCTTTGTGAGGAATTAAAGATTTCTGAAGTGATAACTCTTGGTGGTGTAGGATTACAAGAAGTGCCTGATAAGCCAAAGGTTTACTGCACAGGTAATAGCCAAGATATCGTGAAAAAATATTCTGAAGGCACAAAGATGAAAACCAAAGTTTATGGAATCATAGGACCAATAATGGGTGTTAGCGGTCTTCTTCTTGGCCTTGGTGAAAAAAGAAATATTTTGGCAATCAGTATCTTGTCTGAGACCCTTGGACATCCTATGTTTTTAGGTATCAAAGGTGCTAAAGAAACATTAAAAGTTCTTGAAAAGAAATTTAACCTTGAAATAAAGATCTCAAAATTAAATAAAGAGATTAAAGCCATGGAAAAAGAGATGAAGAAAACTGAAGAGATTGCGTCTGCTGGTGAAAAGAAAGAGAAAAGTTCTGGATCAGTCAATTATATAGGCTGATCCTCATAAATCTGTGAATTCATAACAATTTTATTCTTAAAAGAATCAGAGACATGATCTAAATCATTATATGCTTTTATTGATAAAAGATCCATAAACTCTTTAGTATAATCATATAATTTATCAACTCTATCTGAGACTTGTGTCGATAAATGGTTTATGTCTTCATAAAATTCATTTAATGTTTCAATACGTTTAGCAAAATGAGGAGTCGAATTATTGTGTAACTCTATATCTTCCTTAAATCCTTTTACCAAATTTTCTGTGAAGATCTTTGTGAGATTCCAACCAACTTTATAATGAGACAATTCATAAAATCTTAGCCGATTTCTTGTTGATGCTTTATTCAAGGTTTTTAGATTATTTAACCAATTTTGCACTTTAAAATTCAAATGCATTTCTTTAGATGGAACTTCAGAAGGTAAACTTTCATAGAATGAACACACATAATTTTGCATATACTTTTGGGCTTGCTTTAAATCACCCATCATTATTGCTTTAAATTCATCATCAAAATTTTTATCAGAATATCTAAGAAACCTAGTTCGGTGATTTATTAAATCTATCACTAAAGGATCTTCTGGAAAAAGTATTTCTGGAGAATCTTCGCCATCGATTATAGAATAATCATCACAATAATTATCCAAAATACTTATTATCGATTCTTGACTTGGATCTAGTGAAATCATTGCACCAGGAGTAGTTTCTGCATAAAGATTAACAGTGCCAACTTGTTCTTTTTTTTCTTTATGAAAAAATAAAAATGCATTTGGACCAAGTTTCATATGGAAATTATAGAAATTTCCAGACATCAATCCTATAACTTCCTCTAAGGTATATTGTTTATTCATTCAAGAAAATACTTAAAAAAAGGATTTATATATTTTGCTATTTTAAAGTAGATAAAATATTTTAAGAAGTTTTTTAAACAAAACTTATCATTTCTGTTTCTATGCATTATCCACATATAAAGATTCCTTATCTTTTGAAAAGTGAATTGAATGAATTATTTGTCACAAACAGCATCAGAAGTTTTGCACTTAGTATGATAAGTGTTTTCTTACCCATCTTTTTTTTGAAAACAGGTTATTCAATAATACATGTATTGCTTTTCTATATTATAGGAATAAGTGGAGGTACTTTATTTACTTATTTTGCGCTTAAGTTTGCAGCAAGAACAGGTGCTAAACATTCTATCATAATGAGTTATCCTTTACTTATATTGTTTTTTGGTTGTCTTTTCAACATTGAAAATTTTTCAGTTAACTTTACAGTTTTAGGATTATCGCTCTTGTTTAGTGCTGCAGAAGCTTTTTATTACATGGGTTTTCATATTGATTTTGCAAGATCTAGCAAAAAATCTGATGAGTCAAAAGATATAAGCATATTCAATGCTTTAAGTGTAGTATTGACAATAATAGGTCCTTTGATTGGCGCAGTCATCGCAACATTTTTTGGATTTAAAATATTGTTTTTGATAGTTATTTTTATCCTCTCTTTTTCGTTTATACCTTTGCTTTTCAGTGCGGATATTCGCGAAAAGATCAACATTGAATTTAAAGGAATCCTTGATGATGAGAGATCATTTATCATATTCTTTAGCGAAGGAGTGAGTGATATTGGCAGAAGAATATTTTGGCCAACACTCATATTTTTAGTTGGTATAAACCTAACAGAAATAGGTGGCGTTTTTACAATTGCCAATCTAGTGCTTGCATTATTCACCTTATATGTTGGCCATCATTCAATTGGAAAAATGAAACACAATTTCTTAAGATTTGGAAGTGTTCTCCATTCGATTAGCCTTTTTATAAGAGGATTTTTGAAATCGCTTGCACCTATTGCTGCTGCAACAACTTTTGGTGCGATAAGTTTGACTATGATGGATGTTCCTTTCAAAGGGATTTTTTATTCAAACAGTAAAAGAAGAGGAGTTTACATGATATACTTGAGAGAATTCTATCTTCACTTTGGAAGAATCTTTAGCATCAGTCTCGCACTGACTTCATATTTATTATATGAAAATATAATTTTTAGTTTTATAGCTTTGATAATTCTAGGCGGTGTCGCAACATTATTTATGAGCTTGATAAAAGATGAATAATTTTATATACTAAAATGTTCTTGAGTTTCCTATGCATATTGGAATAATTATGGATGGTAATAGGCGTTTTGCTAAAAGGAGTCTTATAAACCCTTTACATGGACATATTGAAGGTGCTAAACGTATACAAGATGTTATTGAAGTCGGTCTTGAAAAAGGTATTAATGAGATAAGCCTTTATACTTTTTCTACCAAAAATTTTGATCGAGATAAGAAAGAAGTTGATTTCTTGATGGATCTTTTCAAAAAAAAATTTGATGAACTAAAAAAAGAAGAGTCAAAAGATGTAAGATTTATTTTTGCTGGGAGAAAAGAACTTTTTGATAAAGATATTCGAAATATGATGTTTGAGTTAGAAGATAAGACAAAGGATAATTCTAAGCTTAAACTGAATTTTTGTATGGGTTATGATGGTCAAGAAGAATTATTGAATTCTATAAATATCTGCAAAGAAAAAGGTTTGGATATATCTCATGAAAATATAATGAGCAATCTTTGGGTAAAAACACCTGTTGATCTTATCATCAGAACGAGCGGAGAGCATCGCCTTAGTGGTTTTTTGCTTTATCAGTCAAGCTATGCTGAATTCTTTTTTAGTGATCTGATGTGGCCTGAATTTACAAAAGAAAAATTTGTTAGAGTCATTGATGATTTTAGTTCTAGAGATCGAAGATTTGGTAAATGATTTTTATAAAATAGATTTTATAGATTAGAAATTTATTAAAAACATTATTGATTTATTGCGAGAATCATGGGATCAATTGACATATTGACACAAAAGTTCATAACAGCTAATGTTAAGGTTGAAAGAGTTAAAAAACTATTATTTGATAAAAAGAATGTCGGAATCTATCTGCACTTGACTGATGAAGACACTTGTTCAAAACCTGTTTACTTTGTAGGTAAAAAAATATATTGGGAAAATATACCAACTGATAGAATTATCAAAGTGAATGTTCCATTTGTACAAACTTTAGATATAGTTTATGGTACTAAATCAGATCCAAGAAAAGATTATACTAGATCTATACCTGTTTTAAGCGATTTACAAAACATTTTTAAAGCTGAAAACCAAATTCATATTTATGAAGATAAAATTATACGACAAGATTGAAAAAGGTGCAACGATAATTGAAGGTTTTCCAGGAATTGGCCTTATTGGAACCATAACTACTGAATTCTTGATTGAGCATTTGAATGCTGAATTCGTTGGCCATTTTGAATATGATGAATTTCCAGCTACTGCAGCGGTTCATAAGGGAAAACTTGTTCACCCCATGGGTGTTTTTTATGATAAGAAAAATAATATTGTTCTTCTTCATACCATACTTTCAAGCACTAATCTTGAGTGGAAGATTGCTAAAGCGATTCTTGATTTTAGTAACAAGATAAAAGCTAAAGAGATAATCAGTGTTGAAGGTGTTGCAAGTAGTGTTCCTTTAAAGAACAGTAACATGTTTTATTTTTCAACAAATGATAATCATTCTAAAAAGCTTAAAAGCATGAAGCTTAATCCGTTGGTTGAAAGCATTATTGTCGGTGTTACTAGTGCTCTTCTTTTAAAGAATCAAAACCAAAACCTTACATGTCTTTTTGCACAGACTTCTTCAACATTGCCAGATAGTAAAGGTGCTGCTAAAGTTATTGAAGTTCTTGATAAGTTTGTGGGTCTTAATGTGGATTATAAACCATTGCTTAAGCAAGCTAAAGTATTTGAAGACAAGCTTAAAACTATGCTTGCTACTGCTAAAGATCCTAGTAAACCTGATGATATGAGTAAGCAACAGATGAGTTATGTAGGATAACCAGTTACTGGTAATTCCTTTTCTATTCTATTGACTAAGCTAGAAGATCTTAAAACGTTAGGAATACTGGTGTAGGTTAGCATGAAACCCACTAATAGAGAGGTTTTAAGAGGTAAAAGATTCATTTGAGGATTATAATATTCTGGAAACGCACTTGACACTCCAATATTTGTCACTAATGAAATCAAGGTGAAAGTTGATGCTGCTTTGAAATAACTGTTTGCTGTGTCTGATTCTTTTTTTGCATATTCTTTTAAATTAGAATAATTTGTTTCATTTAGTTTACCGCAATGCCTAATTGTTCTTTCTAGATTGTTATATCTATCATCCAATTCTAATGATTTATCTTTTTCAAACATCAATATCACTGTAGTAAAAAAAATTTAGGATAAAGTTATTAATAAAATTTACTATTATAGAATTAAAAAAATAAAACACTAGAAGAGTTATACTCTTCTGTGCACAAAAGACACATGGTCTTTTAGTGTAAAAAAAATAAAAATTTATTTTTTCTTTTTAGGAGCTGCTTTCTTCTTAGCTGGTGCTTTTTTAGCAACTGGTTTCTTTACAGCTTTCTTTTTAGGAGCTGCTTTCTTAACCGCTTTTTTAGCTGGTGCTTTTTTAGCAACTGGTTTTTTTACAGCTTTCTTTTTAGGAGCTGCTTTCTTAACCGCTTTCTTTGGTGCTGCTTTCTTAACTACTTTTTTAGGTGCAGCTTTTTTCACAGCCTTTTTAGGGGCTGCCTTTTTCACCACTTTTTTAGGAGCAGCTTTTTTTACTGCTTTCTTAGCTGGTGCTTTCTTAACTGCTTTTTTGGCTGGTGCCTTCTTTGCAGTTTTTCCCGGGGTTTTTTTTGCTACCATTTTTTTTTGTGTTTCCTCAAGTTTGAGTAATTGATCAAGTTCTTTTTCAACTTGTTCTTGAGTAGGAACTTTTTGTCTTTTTAATCTAGAAAGTTGTGATTTGATCTTTCCAACCAATCTTCTCATATTTGAACGCCTCCTTTAATCATTAATTAAAACTTATATTATATTTATAAAAACGCTTTTTAAATATTACTACATTAGAATATATATTATAAAGAATATATTA
>PKTL01000002.1 GCA_002867475.1 Candidatus Woesearchaeota archaeon | reverse complement strand
TACCTCGAAAAGCTATCGAAGGGTCGCGGGTTCGAACCCCGTCCAGCCTACCATTTTTTTAGGGGGAAAATTCAACAATGGCAACCAAATCAAAAATCATACCTCAAGAGCACATATTAGTTCCAAAACATGAAAAGATTTCTGACAAAGAAAAAGAAAAGTTAATGGATAAGTACAACATAATAGTTGAGGACCTACCAAGAATTTCTAGTAAGGACCCAGCGATTTCTGACATCGAAGTGAAAGAAGGTGACATAATAAGGGTCATAAGATCAAATAAGACAGCTTACCAATCAATTTTCTATAGGAGGGTTATAGATGAGTAAAGGAAACATCATCATCAAAAAATATTTCGAAGAGAACATGTTAGTTCATTCTGACATTGAATCCTTCAACAATTTTATCGAAAATGAACTTCAAGCAATAATTGAAGAGAACGGAGATATTGAACCAACAATAATCCCACACAACATCGATGAATACAAGATAAGATTTGACAAGATCACAGTAAAAAAGCCAGAGATAACTGAAGCTGACGGATCAACAAGAGTGCTTTACCCAAATGAAGCAAGATTAAGAAAGATATCATATTCAGCACCTGTATTTATGGAAGTATCAGCTCATATTGATGGTATCCAAAGAGAAAGTCATAAGATACAGATAGCAAATATGCCAATAATGCTAAAAAGTAAATTTTGCCATCTTCACGGATTGAACAATGAAGACCTCATAAAGCATGGTGAAGACCCAAGCGATCCAGGAGGCTATTTTATAATAAACGGAACAGAAAAAGTTCTGATAAATATTGAAGACTTAGCATCAAACCAAGTATTAGTTGAAAAAGCATCAACTGGAACAAGCGAATACACAGGAAAATTATTTTCAGAAGCAGGAAGCTATAAGATACCTCACCTTCTAGAAAAATTAAAAGATGGAATCTTTTACTTTACATTTACAAGAGTGAAAAGGATACCTGTAGTATTACTACTAAAAGCACTAGGTCTTACAAAAGATGAAGATATAATGAAAGCGATAGCGCTTGAAGATCCAACAGATCTATATGTAAACATCTATGAATTTACAAGCATAAAAACTGAAGAAGATGCACTTGATCTAATAGCAAAAAAGATAGGCATAAACCAACCAAAAGAGATAAGGCTTGAAAGGGTTGAAGAAATACTGAACAAATACTTGATGCCACATGTAGGTTTAGAAAAAGAAGACCAAATCTCAAAAGCATTTAATATCTCAAAAATGATAAAGAAATTCGTCATGGTAGAGAAAGGAATACTTCCAGAAGATGATAAGGATCATTTCCAAAATAAGAGATTGAAAATGAGTGGTGATCTACTTGGTGATTTATTTAGGGTTAACCTGAAAGTTCTTATCGGAGACATGCTTTACAATTTCCAAAGGATAGTAAAAAGAGGAAAATTCCCAAGTATCAAAGTAATAATAAGAGACAAGCTATTGACAAGCAGGATCTATTCAAGTTTAGCAACAGGAAACTGGGTAGGTGGAAGAAAAGGAATCAGTCAAAGGATACAAAGATTGAACTTCCTAGATACAATGAGCCATCTTCAAAGAGTAGTAAGCCCACTTTCATCAAGTCAAGAAAACTTCGATGCGAGAGCATTACACCCAACACATTTGGGTCGGCTTTGCGCAGTAGAAACTCCAGAAGGAACAAATATAGGATTAAGAAAAAATCTTGCTCTATTATCAAAGATTTCACAAGAAGTTGCAGAAGAAGGAATCTTTGAGATGTCAAGATCATACGGCTTAAAGCCTCTACAGGTGAAAAAATGAGCACAGAAATATATCTTAACAGTAAAATTATAGGATCAGTAGATAACGCTACAGATTTCATAGACCGATTCAAAGAGGATAGAAGAAAAGGCAAAGTATCAACAGATATCAATATTCAATACAAGGAAAAAGAAAACGGTATCTACCTTTATTCATCAAAAGGGAGAGTTGCAAGACCTTTGATAGTTGTAAAAGATGGAAAATCCTTAATCACTCAAAAGCACATTGAGCAATTAGAGAAAAAAGAGATAGGATTCTCAGACCTTATACTTCAAGGAGCAATCGAATACTTAGACGCAGGAGAAGAAGAAAACGCATTGGTGGCATTTACAGAAGATGTATTGACAAAAGAACATACACATCTTGAAATATCTCCTCTAGGAATAACAGGTCTAGTTACAAGCTTAGTACCTTTTGGAAATTATAACGCTCCAACAAGGCTTAATGCGGGAAGTAAGAACCAGAAACAAGCAATTGGATTCTATGCAAGCAACTATCCTGTAAGGATAGACATGGATGTAAGCATGTTACATTATCCACAGATACCTCTAGTACAAACATTAACAAATCCAATATCCGAATATGAGAAACACCCATCAGGACAAAACGTTGTATTAGCAATTCTATCATTCGATGGATATAACATGGAGGACGCTATCATAGTAAACAAAGGAACAATAGATAGAGGTCTTGCAAGAAGCTCATATTATAGATTGGAAAGCGTTTCAGAACTCAGATATCAAGGAGGATTGACAGATGAGATTAGTATTCCAGATAAAGAAGTGAGAGGATATAGAACTGAAGAAGATTACAGGTTCCTTGAAGAAGATGGAATCATAAGTCCAGAATCAAAAGTTGATGAAGGAGACGTGATAATCGGAAGAACAAGCCCTCCAAGATTCTTATCAAGTATGGACGAACTAAATCTTGGACAGACCCAAAGAAGAGAATCATCCTCAGTAGTTATGCATGGAGAAGGTGGAACAGTAGACTTCGTACTCATAACAGAAAATGAGGAAGGAAACAAACTAGTCCAAGTAAGACTAAGAGATCAAAAGATTCCAGAAATAGGAGACAAGTTCACAAGTAGGCACGGACAGAAAGGAGTAATTGGTATGATAGTTCCTTCAGAAGACATGCCATTCACAGCAAGTGGAATAACACCTGATATACTATTTAATCCACACGGTATTCCTTCAAGGATGACAGTAAGCCACTTAATAGAACTAGTAGGTGGAAAAACAGCTGCATTATCCGGAAGATATATTGATGGAACAACATTCAACTCAGAAAAGGAAGATGACTTGAGAAAAGAACTATCAAGCCTTGGCTTTAGAGAAAACGGAACAGAAACATTCTACAATGGAAGAACAGGAGAAATGTTCAACGCAAAAATATTTGTGGGAAACATGTACTACTTAAAACTAAAGCACATGGTAAGCAACAAGATGCACTCAAGAGCAAGAGGTCCAATACAGCTACTGACAAGACAACCAACTGAAGGTAGAGCAAAAGAAGGAGGACTTCGACTTGGAGAGATGGAGAAGGACACATTCATAGCACATGGAGCAAGCCTATTATTGAAAGATAGGTTTGACGCAGACAAAACAATAGTTCCAATCTGTGAAAATTGCGGACAGATAGCCGTTCACGACGAGTATAAGAACAGAGATTTTTGTCCAATGTGTGAAGATTCAACAGTATCAAATGTAGAGATGGCATATGCCTTCAAGCTTTTCTTAGATGAAATGAAAAGCATGGGAGTGCTTCCAAAGCTAGAATTAAAGGATAAATATTAGGTGGTTAAAAGTGAGCGAACAAATTCCAGTCCACAAATCAGTAAAATCAATCAACTTTGGACTTTTAAGTCCAAAAATGGTAAAAAGTATCTCAGCAATAAAGGTAGTAACGCCTGAACTATATGATAGAGAAGGTTACCCAGTAGATGGAGGCTTGATGGATATAAGACTTGGAGTCATTGACCCAGGATTAAAATGCCGAACATGCGGTTCAAAAATAAAAGAGTGTTTAGGACACTTTGGTCATATTGAATTAGCAAGGCCAGTTATCCATATAAACTTTACAAAAATAATACTTGACATGCTAAGAAGCACATGTAATTCATGCGGAAAGATACTTAGTGATACAATAAAAATAGATCTTGAAGAAGATATGGATAGTGCTAAATCAAAAAAGAAAGCAAAAGAAGCAAGCGAATTAAAATCAGTTACAAAATGTCCACATTGTCAAGCAAAACAATTGAAAGTAACCTTAGAAAAGCCATCAACATACCTAGAAGATGATAAAAGGCTTTCACCAATTGAGATAAGAACAAGACTTGAAAAGGTAAGTGATGAAGATGTAATGAAATTTGGAATAGATCCAAAAGTAGCAAGACCTGAATGGACAGTTCTTACTTTATTACCAATACCTCCAGTAACAATCAGACCTTCAATTACACTTCAAAGTGGTGAGAGAAGCGAAGATGACATCACGCACAAGCTAGGAGATATAGTAAGGATCAACCAAAGACTTTTCGAAAACATCAATGCTGGAGCACCAGAGATCATAATAGAAGACTTATGGGATTTATTACAATATCACATAACAACATTTTTCGATAACGCAGTACCACAACTTCCACCAGCAAGGCATAGAAGCGGACAACCATTGAAAACCTTGACTGAAAGGATTAAAAGTAAAGAAGGAAGGATAAGACATAATCTAGCAGGAAAAAGAACTAATTTCTCAGCAAGAACAGTTATCAGTCCAGATTCAATGCTTGACCTAAATGAAGTTGGAGTGCCAAGAGAAGTAGCAATGAAGCTTACAGTTCCAGAAAAAGCAACAGAATGGAATATGGAATACCTGAAAAAATTTGTGCAACGAGGACCAAAAGAATATCCAGGTTCAAATTACGTTGTAAGACCAGACGGTAGAAAGAAAAAGATAACGAGCGAAACTCAAGAACAGATCCTTGAAGAAATTCAACCAGGATACGTTGTTGAAAGACATTTGCTTGACGGCGACATTGCAATATTTAACAGGCAGCCATCACTTCACAGAATGAGTATGATGTGTCACAAGGTAAAAGTTCTTCCGGGGCGAACATTCAGACTAAACCCAGCTGTTTGTGCACCATATAACGCGGATTTCGATGGAGATGAGATGAACCTTCACATACCTCAAACAGAAGAATCAAGAGCAGAAGCTGAGATTTTGATGATGGTACAAACTCAAATTATCAGTCCAAGATATGGTTTATCAGTAATAGGGTGTAACATGGATGCTATCAGTGGAAACTATCTATTGACAAGATATGGTGGTATGTCAAAGAAAAAAGCGATCCAGATCCTAACAGAGGTAGGGCATGAAGATTTCTCAAGGCTTCCAAAAGGAGATAAGATAACCGGAGCAGAACTTTTTAGTATGGTTCTTCCAAGCGATTTTGATTTCGTAGGAAAAACAAGAGAAGGAAGTCCAGTAATTATAGAGAAAGGAATGATAAAAGAAGGTTATATGGATAAATCAAACCTTGGTGAAGGACAAGGATTAATGCTTAGAAATCTTCATAAGAATTATGGTGCAGATAAATCAGCAATGATCTTAGGTGAAATCTTTAGATTAGGTATAAAATATTTGCTTAGAAGCGGTATTACAGCAGCAATAAGTGATGCAGACTTAGTTGGAGATAGTTCAGAAAAAATACAAAAGTTGATGGATGATGCAAATGATGAAATTTTCAAGATGATCAATGATTATCATAAAGGAAAGCTTGAAGCATTCCCTGGAAGAAGCGTTGAAGAAACACTCGAACTGAAAATTCTTGAAAGATTGAACCAAGCAAGAAATGATTCAGGTAAGAAAATATCTGAAAATCCAGACCCAACCAAAAGCATCCAAGTGATGGTTGAAAGTGGAGCTAAAGGAAGCAGCATCTCAATGACACAGATGATAGCATGCGTAGGACAGCAAGCTTTACGAGGTCACAGGATTGATAGAGGATATAAGGATAGAACTCTTAGTTGTTTCAAGCCAAATGATCTAGGTCCAAAAGCAAGAGGATTTGTAGAGAACAGCTTCAAAAAAGGGCTAGCACCCTCAGAATTCTTTTTCATGGCAATGACAGGAAGAGATTCACTGATGGATACAGCTTTAAGGACTCCAAAATCAGGTTATCTCTACAGAAGACTAGCAAACGCTATGCAGGACCTGAAAGTAGAATATGATTACACAGTAAGAGATGCATCAAACAAGATTGTCCAATTTGATTATGGTGGCGATGGAATAGATGTATCAAAATCAGAAGGAGGATTCATCAATGTTAAGAAAATTGTCGAATCCGTCCTGGATAAATAGGTGTTTAACATGACTTCAGAACTAATCAAGAAATATGAAAACCTGCTTCCAAAAAAAATAATTGGAGAAGCAATGGAATTGATCCCAAAAGGCGCAAAAAAAGCTGATGTGGAAAAGATAATGAAAATATTGGTGGATGAATACAATTATGCACTTGTAGATCCAGGTGAATGCGTAGGACTTATCGCAGCAGAAAGTTTAGGGGAGCCAAGTACTCAGATGACCTTGAACACATTCCACTTAGCAGGAGTAGCTGAGATGAACGTAACCATGGGTCTTCCACGTATAATAGAGATACTTGATGGTAGAAAAACAATCTCAACACCAATGATGGAGATTTATATCAAGGAAGAATTCAGAAATGAGAAAAAAGTACGAGGCATCGCTGAGCAGATAAAAGAACGTACATTAAAAGAAATAATTTCAGATATCTCAATAAACCTTGCAGAGATCCAACTTGAGATAAGCTTAAACGAGAAAAAGATGAAACAGTTCAATGTTGAAAGAACTGTAGTCTTAAAAAATATTGAGAAAGCAGTTAAGACATATGAGGTTAAAGAAAAAGGTGAGGTAATAATACTAAAGCCAAAAAGTAAAGACGAAGACCTAAACATCCTATACTTACTAAGAGAGAAATTAAAAAACCTATATGTTACTGGGATTAAAGGATTAAAACAAGTTCTTCCAGTAAAAAGGGATGAAGAATACCTTATAATCACTGCGGGAACAAACTTGAAGGAAGTGCTTTCAAGAGATTTCACAGATACTACAAGAACCGTGTCAAATGATAGTTTTGAGATAGCAGATGTATTAGGTATTGAAGCAGCAAGACAAGCAATAATCAATGAGATCTATAAGGTTATTGAAGGTCAAGGATTGAATATAGATATAAGACACGTTATGCTAGTATCAGACACTATGTGTACTTCAGGACAGATTCGAGGAATAACCAGATTTGGAGTAGTAAGCGAAAAACCATCTGTGCTTGCAAGAGCATCATTCGAAACACCTATCAAGCACATAGTAAATGCAAGTTTGATAAACGAAAGGGATGAATTGAATTCAGTCATCGAAAACGTGATGCTGAACCAACCAGTACCAACAGGTACAGGCCTTCCAAAACTAGGAATAAAACTAGACTAATCAAAATAAAAACCAGAGATGAACCTAAATGTGGTTCGGAGGAAAAATAAAATGGCAGAAACAAAAGCAGACATTGTAGCTCAAATCAAGAAATTGAGCGAAACAAAAAAATTAGTGCTAGGCACTAATGTGACACTAAAAGAACTGAAAAAAGGAAACTTGACAAAAATCTATGTTTCTTCAAATACTCCACAAGGAGTAAGAGATGATATAGAACATTATGCAAACATGGTTAAGGTTCCAGTAAGCAATATACCTATTTCTAATGAAGAATTTGGTATAATCTGTAAAAAATCATTTTTGATTTCAGTTGCTGGAGAGAGAAAATAATACTATAAAGAGGTATTAAAATACAAATTTTAGTGCTTTATTTTATTTTGGACAAATGAAACAGAAAGTTTTTTTTAACACAGAGACATTAAAAACAATGTCTTTATTCGAAAAGATTACAAGATCTAAACTCAAAGATTGCTTTGAAGATAAGAATGGTCTTTTGATTTTTGTAGTTGAAAATGGGGAATTGAAAAAAGCGCTTGGAAAAAACGTTTCAAACGTTAAAAAACTCGAAACCCTTCTTAAAAGAAAGATGCGAGTTATCGAGCACAAAGATGATATCACAAACTTTATAAAGAGTTTGATTTTTCCATTGAGAATAAGGAACATAGATATTGGCAACTATGAAGCTTTGTCCTCTGAAGAAAAAGGGGAAGCAATTATCACAATTGAACCTGAAGACATTAAAACTCGGGGACTTATAATTGGAAGAAATGCGTCAAACCTTCGAAACTATGAATTCGTTGTCAAAAAATACTTTCCACTGAAAGAACTTAAAGTACTATAAATTGAGGATAATGATTTAAAATGAGTAAAAAATCAAGCGGAATAAACGCAGGAAAAAAGCTTA
>PKTL01000032.1 GCA_002867475.1 Candidatus Woesearchaeota archaeon | reverse complement strand
TGTTTAACAACGATAAGATTTTTAACTCCCTCCTTAACAAGCATAGCGTAAATCGCTCCATCGTAATCAAGGTCAATCATAAGGGTCTTTCCGTTTATCTCGTGAGGTGTTTTGATTCCAGAATCTTTTTTTGTGATAATACAGTTAGGTGAATGTTGGAATACAGTGTTTACTATTTTTAAAGGGGCTTTATTTGCTATGTTTAGTAGAATATAAGGAGAAGCGATACCAAAATCACCTTCGTTTTTAAGAACTCTTTCTATAGCTTTTATTCCATATACACCTTCTTTGAAGTTTACTTTTATATTTTTTTCTTTATAGAATCCCTTGATATCGGCTGCATAATAACCGGCAAATTGAAACTGATGTTTCCATTTTAAAGCGAGTGTTACTTCTTTCATATTATAAGAATCTTTGTTTACAGCATATGTTATTATGTTTACAACTAAAACAAATAATAATAGAAATAATTTTTTTGAAATCTTTCTAGTTCTCATAGGTTTATTATACCAAAAATAAATATAATTATAAATTATCATATGTGCTTTGTGAAAAGAAAAACCTTTTTAGAAGGGAAGAGTACCTTGGGTTGGTAGTTTTTATACCTTTAAATGTGCATATTTTTAAATCATATTAATTATCTTCTATTTTTATATAAACTCAAATCTCCTCGAATTAGCGTTGCTAGTCCTTCGTCGATTTTCTTTAATCTAAAATCAGAACCCTTCATAATCTAATTTTCAAAACTTCCAAATTTAAAGGTGTTATTTTTTTATAATTTTAAAAAGGCAATTTTAACTGAGCAGGAATTTTTGGAGGCGGAATCTCTTGATAAACATTGTAAAACTGGTATTTTTTGCGAAGAGACATGCAGGTCTGTCGGAATCTTTCGCCATAACTTCTTGAAAGATAAGATCCTTTGAATAAATTGGCAATATCTTTGTAATATTCAGGAAATTCGATCCGTATAAAATCCAGGAATATCTTTTTTGTGTTTCCCTTTAGATTTAAGAGTCCTGGTATTATGTTTTCAATGTGTGCATGTTTACATCTTCTGAATATTTCCTCGATGTTAGAAGATGTATCCGTTATATAAGGTATTCCTGGCATCATCAATACAGTTGTGTGAACATTGTTTTGTGATAAAGTTCTGAGGAAAGATAATCTTTTTTCAGGTTCAGTTGCTCCTGGTTCGAGTTTTGATGATAGAGTTTTATTAAAAGTGCATATAGAAGTCCCGACAATGATATCAACTATCTTTGAAGCTGCAATAATAATATCCAAATCTCTTTGGATAAGGTCTGATTTTGTAATTAAATAAAACGGAGTCTTATATCTTACAAGAGTCTCGATTACCTGAGGAACTAGCTTATATTTTTCTTCAGCTTTCTGATAGACATCCGTAACACCGCCAATGTTCACAGCTTCTCTTTGCCATTTTTTGGAAGATAACTCTCTTTTAAGATTCTCAATAATATTTGTTTTTACATAGACGTTTTCGAAGAAAGCATCGTCTTCAAGATAAGAATGAGAATATCTTGCAAAACAATAAGCACATCTATGAGAACAACCCCGATAGATGTTCAGATCCCAGTTAGCCGGCATCTTCCGCTTATGCCAATGGAGTGCTGATTTAGTAGTGATTTGTATTTCCTTCATAGTTTATTATACCTCTAAACTCGGAACTTTGATAACCAAATTTTCATTCTTTTTGTCATCTTCAAACTCCGCTTTATTTTATACCTTTCAATGTGCATATTTTTAAATCATATTAATCGTCTTCTGATTTTATATAAACTCAAATCTCCTCGAATTAGCGGTGCTAGTCCTTTGTCGAGTTTCGTTCATCTAAAACCAGAATCCTTCATAATCTTAATTTCAAAACATACCCATTTAAAGGTATTTAGATAACCAAATTTTAGAATCATCACATTCCTGGTTTAGAGGTATGCTTTCTTTGAAGTGTTTATAGTAATAGTTGTAAAAAACAAGTATCAAATTTCAAAAATTGATTCTCATATTTTGACAAATTAATAAATTTGAAATTTCAAAACCATTTATTTATGGGGATTTTATTTTTTGGAACAGAATTTGTATCTTAAAAATGAATTTCCTTTTTTAAAAATATATTGTGAATTAGAAGGCTTTTCTTTATAATAAATTCACAGGAGACATTATGACAAATGTATGCAAAGCTTTATTGAACATTCTAAAACAGCCAAATAATCAGCTTAAAGAAACCTTTAAAAGTGGTACAAAGGTTAATAGAATGGGAGATTCTTTAGAAGAATATATTAAAAATTGTTTTGCTGACACTTTTGATCAAACTGATAAAGAAAAAAATGTTGAAATTCACTCAAAAATTTTTAGTTGGCAAGGTACTCAAAATAATCCGCCGGATTTGATTTTAAAAGGTTCTGATGCAATCGAAGTCAAAAAAATCGGTGGGTTTGGCTCTATTGCATTAAACAGTTCATATCCAAAAGCAAAATTAAAGTCATCTTCAAGTATGATTACTAATGAATGTCGAGCATGTGAAAACGATGATGAATGGGAAAAAGAACTTGTTTATGCTTTGGGTACAGTGAATAAAAAAAATATAATAAAAGTGTTGTTTTTTATTTACGGTTCTCTTTATGCAGCTGGTGATGAAATTTATAGTAGAATTAAAAATAATATTGCTGATGGAGTAGAAAAAACTCCTAATGTAGTTTTCTCAAAAACCAATGAACTTGGTAGAGTTAATAGTGTAGACCCTTTAGGGATTACTCAACTTAGAATTAGAGGAATGTGGCAAATTTATCATCCGTATAGAGTTTATGATTATTTGTATGAAGTTGATAAAGAATCTGATAAGATTGATGATTACATAATCTATTCATTTATTCCAAATGATCAAATAGAAAAAATGTCAGATGATTTTTCTGAATTAGAAAAAAGAAAAAATGTAAATATATATGATAAAAAGATAAAAAATCCTAACAATCCTTCTAAACTAATAGATATAAAATTAATAAAAATAGTAATTAATTATTAAGAGAGGTGTTATTTTGAAAGTAGTTTCATTATTTGCAGGAGCAGGTGGCTTAGATTTAGGTTTCAAAAAGGCTGGTTTTAATATTATTTGGGCGAATGAGTATGATAAAACAATATGGGAAACCTATGAAAAAAATCATAAAGATACACTTCTTGATAAAAGAAATATCAGAGAGATTCCTTCAAACGAAATCCCTGATTGTGATGGAATTATTGGTGGACCACCTTGCCAGAGTTGGAGTGAAGCTGGAAAACAAAGAGGGATAGATGATAAAAGAGGTCAATTATTTTTCGAATATATTAGAATTCTAAAAGATAAAAAACCATTGTTTTTTTTAGCAGAAAATGTTTCAGGAATGCTTGCTCAGAAACATTCGAAAACAATTAATAACATAATTATTATGTTTGAAGAAGCTGGGTATAATGTTGGATTAAAACTTTTAAATGCTAAAAATTTTGGTGTTCCTCAAGATAGAAAAAGAGTGTTTTTTATTGGTTTTAGGAAAGATCTTAAAATCAATCCATCTTTTCCTGAACCAGATTTAAAAATTCCTGTTTTAAAAGATGCTATTTATGATTTAAGAAAAACTGTTTTACCAGCAAGAGAAAAGAATTACACTAATGGTAATGAATGTATTGTGGCAAATCATGAATTTATGTTAGGTAGTTTTTCAACTATTTATATGTCTAGAAATAGAGTGAGATCATGGGAAGAACCTTCATTTACAATACAAGCTGGCGGTAGACATGCTCCTATTCATCCACAAGCAAACAAAATGATAAAGAAAGCAAAAAACAAATTTGTTTTTGATGCTGAATCATTATTTGAATATAGAAGATTATCTGTTAGAGAATGTGCAAGGATTCAAACATTTCCAGATGATTTTATTTTTTATTATAAAAACTTAGCAAATGGCTACAAAATGATTGGAAATGCAGTTCCGGTAAATTTAGGTTATAGAATTTCATCCGTAATTTTACAGAAACTCAATTCAGTTAAAAATTCAGGAGAAATATATGTTTGAAGAAATAAAACTAGAAGGTGAATTTTTTGAAAAAAAATCAAATAAAATGTTTGAAGAAGAAGTGAGTGATGAATATATAAACCAGAAATATTTAACAGGTGAAGTAAGACTCGTTACTGAGCAGAGTTATTTTAAACTACCTGTTATTAAACAAGAATTTAGTACATCTTGTTATAAATTAGAGCCAGATTATCAACGTAGAAGAGTTTGGGATACGGTTAAAAAATCAAGATTAATTGAGTCATTTATTATGAATATTCCTGTGCCTCCAATTTTTATTTATGAATATGATTTTAATAAATATGAAGTGATGGATGGATTACAACGATTGTCAACTATTATAGATTTTTATAATGATGAATTTGAATTAGAAAAATTAGAAGAATGGCCAGAGTTAAACGGTAGAAAATATTCACAGTTACCAGATAGAATTCGCGAAGGAATAAACCGAAGACAATTGAGTGTAATAATTTTACTTCGTGAATCTGATAGAGGTAGTGATGTAGTTAATCAAATGAAAAAAATGGTTTTTGAAAGATTAAACACTGGCGGAATGAAATTACAATCACAAGAGATTAGAAATGCATTGTATAACGGTAAAATGAATAAATTATGTATTAGATTATCAGATAATTTACATTTTAAAAAAATATGGGGTATTCCAACATATGAAGAAGAAAGTGAAGTTTATGAGGATCTATTTGATTCGAAATCGGATATTGCCGATGGAGACGAATTTGAAGAAAAAATAAAAAATAAATTGTATCAACGTATGTATGATGTAGAGATAATTTTGAGGTACTTTGCTATGAGACAATTAGAATTTTATACTGGGAAATTATCAGATTTTTTAGATGAAATTTTAATTAACGGGAATTATTATTCAGATGAAACTATAAATGAAATGGAAAATATTTTTAATAAAGTTATTGAGGTTGCATACAATCTTTTTGGAGAAAAAGCTTTTTCTCAATATAAAGAGATTAGAAAAAAGAAAAAATGGACTGAAGCTCAAAAGTTCATATATGACCCAATGATGCTAGCTTTGACTTTTTTATTAAATGAATATAGGTCTGATTATGCTAACCCTCAAAAAAATTTAGTTCTATTGAAAGAATTTTATGAATCTTGTAAAGAAGATGATTTTGATGGAAAAAGACAGGGAAAAAACGAAATAGAAAAAAGAACAAAACTACTTATTCAATTTTTAAAAAGTAAAATATTTATAAGATGATAGTAAAATTAATTTATAGCTCTTTCATACGCTTTATTTCAAAATTAGAAGAAATTGAAAAGTTTATTTGTTTCTTTGAAAAAGAAAACGAATTTCATTTCAACAAAACTATACCTTATAACGCTTCGATAATCAGTATTCATGGAGCATTTGAATCATTTGTCGAGGAAATATTAAAAGCATATTTGATATTATTAATTAGAACTTGTAATTCTTTTGAAGAATTACCAAAAACTATAAGAATGAAACACATAATATCTGCAGCTGAATTTCTTTTACATCCACAAAAATATAAGAGCAAATCAATTGATAAGGAACAAGTTATAAACAATGTTTATGATTGTTCAAGAATATTATCTTCTGAAAGTTTTAATATAGAGCTCTTATTATCAAGAGATTATAATTTGAAGATGGGTATTTTAAGCAAACTTTTGAATGATTTGGGGATTTCAAGTTTTATGGAAAAATTTATTTCAAATGATTCATTAAGATTTTTTTTGAGAAATGTTTATTATAAAGAGAATATTGATGATGGTGCTTCTTTTGATGTTTTGTATAAAAGATTTAAAGCTAAACAACCTAATATTGCTGTCGAAATGTATAATAAATTTATCGAAGAAAGAAATGTTATTTCCCATAGCTTAAGTTTTGATCAAATTTATTCTCTTAGTATAGTTAAAGAAAAATATTTGAATTTAATTAAAAGTATTGGACGAGAAATTTTTGAACAAACAGTTTTTGGTTTGTTTGTAGGAGAGAAAAAATTTTTTGAACCAATTTTAAGAGTTATTAAAATTTATGACAATAAAATTTTATGTTTTGAAAGTGAATCATGTAATTTAAAAGTTGATGATTTGATTTTCATAGAAAAGAAAAAGATTAAAAAAGTAGCTAAAATATTAAGTATTCAAATTGATAATAATGATTTTAAAGAAGTTAATATTAAAAAATCGACAAAGATTGCAATTAAATTGGATAGAAAATTTAGAGAAAATTCTAATTTTTATCTTATAAAATAAATAGACCTTTACAGGTCTTTTTATTTTTTGCATTTTTAAAATATAGAAATATTATACCACAAAACATCCATATTCAAAAGTTTGAATATGACATCGATATAGGTTAATATAGAATGAAAATACACCAATATAAGAAATTATTATGATTTTTGATTTAAATAATCGATAAAACTCTAAATAACTTCGAATATTCTGCCGACTCCGCCTTTTATAATCTTTTCAGGAAACCTTTTTATGATCTCATCAGCATTTTTTGTGCAATGAGTCGGACATATTTTTGTTAAGTCTTTTAACATTTCAAAATCATTGAAATTATGAAATCCACCGATTATTGTATGAATATTTCCAAACCTGTTTAGAGTATCAATAAATGGTTTGATACCTGGATGACTGCAACCAACTATCATAGCAAGTCCTTTTCTTGTCTTAATTGCCAATGCCTGTTCGATATTATCAATCTCGCCGCTTACATATATCCCTTTTTCTATTTCTGCAGGAGAGTCATAATAAAAAATCTCGTTATCGAATTTTACTCCTCGAAAATTCATAGGCAAATGAAGTTTAGCATTACCTTTATTTTCATTAAGAACTTCTGACAGTCCGCCAATATGATCAAAATGAGGATGAGAAACGACAATATGATCCATAGATTCTGGTGATATATTTAGATGTTTTAGGTTATGGATTAAAAAACGACCATTTCCACCGGTATCAAAGAGAATATTCTTTCCTTTGTACTTGATAAAGCAGGAAAAACCCCAATGAGCTATCAGGTTTGAATCTGTAGTCGTATTGTCGTAGACGATTGTTAGCTTCATATTCACTCCCTATATATATTATTCTGTAGGGGAAAATAGATTTTGTCAAATCGATATATTGACAAATTGCAATATAATAATATAATGTTATAAAAATATTTTTAGGAGGATTAAATGAAAAAATTTATTTTTATGTTTTTAGTTGCAATCGCTTTTACTACAATCTATTCAGCTGAGCTTGATTTTTTTGGTTTTTATCAGATGGATATGATCTATGATTCATCTCAAACGCACATGGGAGATGCTGTTTATTTTGTAAAACCAACAGGTGGTAGTGATAACGATGAGTTTACTTTCACAGCGAGACAGACAAGATTTGGTTTTAAGACAGATAAAATTTATGAGGATAACTCCACATTAAATACTATGTTTGCAGTTGATTTCTTTGGAAAAAATGATGCTGACATCTCTCCACATGTTAGGTTAAGACATGCGTTTATCCAGTATAAAAACGGTGATGAGACTTTTATCATGGGTCAGCATAACGATCTTTTTTCAGGATTATATCCAAAGAGTGTAGATGCTTCAGGAAGGTTGTTCATAAATGTAGGTTTTAGAAGACCTATGTTTATTTATCAAAAGAATTCTCTTTCTCTTGCTATGGCTAGAGCTTATTCTTTAGATGCAGCATCTGAAGCTTTGACCTCACTTGCTGAAAGTCCGGATTTTCAATTCAAATATGAACTTAATAAAAAATTATCACTTTCAGGTGTTTTTGGAAAGAGAGAGATACCTGGAGTTAGAACTGATATGTATGGAATCTCTGCTGAATATTCATCAAAAAATATAAGTGCTGAAATATATTCAGGTGAAGCTCTCGCTGGTTATTTTGGTTCTATTGGTTATGATATAAAAGGAGCTGATGCTGTCAAATGTAGTGGTGGATGGATTAACTATAAAACCGGAAATCTTTCCTTTGGGTTAGGAACTCAGGTAAACGATAACGATACTCTTGCAGCTGGTGATCGAGAATCTAATTCAATGGTATTTATATCAAAAGAAATTAAAGTAAAACCTGATTTCTTTGTAATCCCTGAAATATCCTATTATAAGACTGGTTACAAGAATGCTTCTGATGTTGAGGATATAAGATTTTCATTATCATCAAGATTTTATTTCTAAGGAGGTTGAATGGATCCAATAAATGCTTATCTGGCTGGTGCTTTGACTGTAATCGGAATGATCTTTATGTTGTGGTTTGTTTTTAAAAGTAAATTAGGAAATTTATTTTTTATAAAGAACGAAAGTCATTATTCTTTTAAAGAGACTGTGA
>PKTL01000012.1 GCA_002867475.1 Candidatus Woesearchaeota archaeon | reverse complement strand
CCGCTTTTAAATTGGTTCTAGCTTCTGTTAAACTTACTACTTGCATCTTTTATCCTTACATTATCTTGTACGCTATTATAGCATAAAAATACAAAATCATGTATTTCTGTACCCCTCTCGTCACCATGAGCCTCCCCCTCCCGTCACCATGAGTTTCTCCTCTCGTCACCCTGAGCGGAGCGAAGGGTCTCATTGGGACTTTCAAACTAGATTCTTCACTTTGTTCAGAATGACGGGCTTTGGCATCAGTAACTAAAAGCTTCATTTCAAAATATCCTTTATGGCATCCAAATATTTATTTATGACTATCTTTTCATCAAACTGTTGCACGATTTTTTTTCTTCCAGCCTTACCCATTGATTTTCTTTGCTCATCCGTTAGATTTAACATCATCTCTATCTTATCTGCTAAATCTTTTATGTTTTTCACTTCGCACAGATATCCATTTACTCCATCATCTACTACATCACGGCAGCCTACATTATCAGTCGTGATGATTGGTTTAGCCATACTAGCACTTTCTAGAAGTGTTCTGGGCGTTCCTTCTCTATAAAAAGACGGCAGTACTATGCAATCAGCTTTTAGTATAATTTCTGTTACATTATCACTCACACCCAAATAATTTACAAGCTCAGCATCTACCCATTTTTGCATTTGTTCTTTTGATATAGCACTGTTGTTTTCAACATCCAAAAAACCTAAAAGTTGAAACTCTACATTTTTATATTTTTGTTTTATGATCTTGGCAGCTTCAACATACTCCCCCACACCTTTATCCCACAGCATTCTAGCTATAAGTAAAAACCTAAAAGCAGCATCAACCTTTTTATAATCTACAGGGACAAATTTATTTGTGTCCACTCCGCTTCCTGGCAATATATCACATTTGTTTTTATCAACCAGTTTTTCATCAATAAACATCTTATAGTCATCACTATTTTGAAAAAATATCTTATCTGCTTTGGATTGTGAATATTTATATAACCATTTAGCTATCTTTGTAATAAAATTTTGCTTGATAAAAAGAGTACCCAATCCAGCAATATTGTTTATAGTTTTGATTCCTAACATATTCGCTGCTATAGTGCCGTAAATATTTGGTTTTATAGTAAAGTGCAACACTAAATCAGGTTTTATTGTTTTATATAGTTTATAAAACTGTAGTATTGTCTTTATATCTTCTTTTGGATTTGTTCCTTTGTTGTTCATCCAAATACCATGGTACTCAAACTCTTCTTTTAATCTATCGCTATAGTTATCATACGGTGCAACCAAAATTACTTCATATCCATTTTTTTTTAATTCTTTTGCTAGATTAAATCTAAAATTAAATAAACTCCAAGAGGTGTTTGACACTATTGCTATTTTCTTACTCAATATCACTACCTTTCAAAAGAATCTTTTATAAATTTCACTCTCTTAGCCAAAGTATTTTGCAAAGAATACTTTTCTTCAACATCTTTTCTAGCTTTTTTGCCAAGTTCAACTCTTAATTTACTGTCTGATAATTTTATAAATGAATCTATCCATTCTTGACTTGTTGATACCAAATATCCATTTTTATTTTCTTCCACTATTTCGCAATTCATACCAATAGCAGAAGCAACGACAGGCTTTCCACAAACCATATACTGTATAAGCTTATAACCACATTTGCCTTTTTCCCAGTTCGTATCTGACAACGGCATAATGCCCACATCGATTGGCTGTAGATACTCAATTTCTCTCTCTTCAGACCAAGGCAGTATCTCATAGCTAAACTTATCAGAATGGAAATTTCTACCGCCTATGACTACTACTTTGATATCAATCGTTTGAGAAACTTTTTCAAATACATCACATAGTTCCATAATATACTTTTCAGTCTTTGGAGTGCCGATCCACCCAATGGTTAAAATGTCATTATCCGCTTCACTAACAGCCTTGTATCTATCTAAGTCAACTACCGTCGGCATCAGCTCAACTCTTTTAGCTCCTGAGTCTATAGCTTTTTGCTTTAAATAGCTATTACAAACAGTTACTAAAGCAGCATTTTTCATTACATTTGGTATTTTACAAGATAGTAAAAATCTTACAACACTTAATCTATGTTGATCATAGTTATGAAATATAGCATCATCATAATCAACGATATATTTTATGCCAAGCACTTTCAATAACCCCTCAACATTAAAAGGAATCCAAGGAAACAGCTCTTTTTCTATCCAAAGCAGATCATAACCCTTAGAACTAAAAAGCTTGATCATCCTTTTAAAATATCGCTTAAAAACGTATGCTTTGCTTATCTTTTTATCACTATATAGATTTTCTAAATAGATGTCATCAAACAAAGGAGAATGCTCTATGCTTATACCATTTGCTTCCAATCCATCAAAATACTGAATACTTCTAAGCCTGCTGCTTGCACCTTTTTTGTCATACTTTGTTAAAACTAAAACTTTTATCTCTTCATTCACTTTTTTAGCCCTTGTTTTACAATACTAAAGCTATCTAGGTAAAGCATATAAAATCCTTTAAAATTTTCCAAAATCTCACTGTATTTACCTTTTATAAGTGAAAAAGCCGTTCTTGTCAAAGGCTCAAATATAAAAGTAAAAATCATCAAAAAAAGACCCTTAAAAAAACCAAAGTGTTTAAATCCATAAATAAGGCGGCTTCTTGTGTTGTAAAATAGTCTTTTCGCTTTCACTTGCTCAGAAGTACCGCCACCTTTATGATAAGCTTGTGCTTCAGAAACAAAAACTGTTTTATAACCAGCATCTTTAATTCGTTTTGACAGCTCTAACTCTTCATAATAGACAAAAAACCTTTCATCAAATCCATTTAATTTTTCAAAAATATCTTTTTTGATCATAAAAAAAGCACCCATCACTTGATCGACTTCTCTAGTGTTCAAATGATCCCACTCTTGCATAGTATAAGATGGAAACAGTTTTGAGTTTAGTTTATTTAAGCCTAAAGAGCGATTTATAAAACTACTAAGCGATGGAACCCTTGCACAATTTCTCTGTACTTCACCATTATCTCCTACAAGCTGCACACCATAAACTGCCACATCTCTTCTATCGTTGTGATCTATATACTCAAACAGTTTTTTAAATGTATCTTCATACACAATGGCATCTGGATTTAGGAAAAGTATAAAATCACTTTGAGAGTTTTTGGCTCCTATATTACAAGCTTTACCAAAGCCTAAATTGTCTTTATTTTTTATAATTTCTAATTTTTCATAGTTTAAATCTTCTATATGTCCTAAAGAGTTGTCTTTTGAGTCATTATCTACGACCACGACTTTGTTTAAAATACAATTGCTAAACTCCGCTTCTTGTATAGACTCTACACACTCATTTAGCTGAGTTCCTGAGTTCCAGTTTACTGTTATTATGTCAATTGTTTTCATTTATATTTCGAATCCTTTTTTCTTTCTCAATTTATAATAATTTATATACATAACAGGAATAAAAATAACCAATAAATAATCAAACTTCATTAAATATGGATTTGACATATTACCGATTAGAAAAGATATTAATCCAACTATATAGGGAAAAATATATCTGACTGCATTGGTGTCTTTTGAAATTTTCAAACCCTCAATAATTATCCAACCAATCAATAAAAGATAAAGAGTTAAACCAATCAATCCAGTATGAAACAATAAAGCAATATAGCTTAATTCGTAAGCCCAAGGCATATCACCATTTCTTATAACACTAGCCACAGCACCAAATCCATTTCCTAAAATTGGCGAATTTGAAAAACCCTCCATCAAAGCAAAAAATTGTTCTGTTCTAGCGATGGTACTCGGATCAACACTTGAGGAAAAATTTAAACCATCTAAAACACCATCGTACATTTTATTGAGATCAATATCATAATAACTTAGAACAATAGTCAATAAAATAAAGAGTAATAGGATGACATATGGCACTAACATAGATATTCGAAGAAATATAATTTTTTTTGTGTTTTTATTATTTATAAATGTTGCTAAAAAAAGTATTAATGGCAAAGAAAATAGAACGACCAATAGCAATGCTCGTCTACCACTTAAAAAAACTATTCCCAATAATAAAAATAAAGCAATTCCATAAACTATTTTATCTTTAATATTATTTTTTAATAAAAAATTTGCAAACATATAAGGAGCTATAAATAAAACTGAAGCTAGATTTAAAATAGACACTTCTATAGAGCCTTCATAAAGACCTACTCCGCCCATAACATCTTCTGGAAAAATATTTATAAATAATAAAGAAGGAATAAGATTGGCTTTACCAAGTAAAAAATATAAGCCATATAGAGGAATAAAATATGCAGAAATTAAAAAAACTTTTTCTAAAGTTATAAAAATATTATTGTAACCATTAGTAGCTATCAAAAGAATGTATAAAATAGGCCATACTATTATTACTGACATTGACGGCACAGCACCGGGATTTGACATCAAAATCCCATTTAAAATAAAAAAAGAACTGAAAACTAAACTTATAAAGGCTAAAGTAAAAATATTCTTATCTATAAATAGTCTATTAGTAATAAATTTATATATCACTATTATTATCAATACAAATAATATAAGAATTTTAAATTCTTTATGCACTGTTGGCACATTTATTAAAAGCAACATCAACAATGCAAAAGAATAAACAAATAACTTATTAAGATTAAGCATATTTCATCCAATTATATCTCTTAAAAAATTTTTTATAAAATAATTGTTTTTAAAGTAAATATATTGATTGTATTTTATACTTATTAAAAATGATTTATAGTGAAAAAAACTGTTTTTATAATTTTTGTGATAAGTAAGAGCATCTGTAATAATCTCGATTTCATTTTTTGTAAAACTATTATATTTTTCATACAAAAAACTTTCTAATCTTCTTTCCTGCATTGTTGATTTAAAATATCTATTAGAATGTTCTTTTATAAAAAAATCTTTGATTATTCTTTGAATTTTTAAAACAATGTTTTCTACTCTAGCCCCTGTATCTTGAGACGAATGTTGCCTATATTTCACCAAAGGTTCATTTACATAAGTTATTCCATTATTTTTAGTAGCCAATAATGCCAACCACCAGTCATGATATTTTTCACCACTCGGTATAGGAGAAAAATCTTTTAGCAACTCTCTTTTAAATAATGTAGTACAACCTGTAATTGTATTTCCAAATATCATTTTTTCAAACGAGTATTTAAAATTATCTTGCTTTATCCATAATGGACTTATAAAGTTTGAATTTTCATCTATCAAACTACTTGCACTGTGAATGAGTGAACAAACACCTATATTTTTCACTAAAATTTCAATTTTATGCTTTTCCCAGATATCATCTTGGTCTGCAAGTGCTATAAAATCACCAGTACATAAGCTGATAGCTTTTTCAAAATTCTTTTTAAAACCTAAATTATTTTCATTGCTAAAATATTTTAACCCAAAGTTTTTACTATATTCTTCTAAAATCTCGACTGTTTTATCGTTTGAACAATCATCGCAAACAATTACTTCGAGGTTTTTATAAGATTGATTAAATATGCTATCTAACTGTTCTTTTAAATACTTTTCACCATTGTATGTTGTCATGGCTATTGAGACTAAGCTATTATTCATTAATTTTTCCAAATTTATTTTTTTTATAATCAATATAGCCTTTTAGGCTATAAATTAATTTTTTAAACTTTGAGTTTTCAAATAAAAGAATTTTTATAATTTCTTTTATAGCTTGTTTCTTGTCGCTATCTATAAATGATGGTAATATATCTGCATATTCTTTCCATATATACAGTCGATTTCTCATTATATAGTATCTTCGAAGATGATTATGATTGGTATAAGTTATTTTTTTGTTACCAAAATTATCATATTTCATATCTCCCAAATTATGATTTAATACTACTGATGAAATTCTTTTAAGTGTATAATTAAATTTTTTAAGTCTCAAGCAATATTCAGTATCTACTGAGTCTATAAATAATTTTTCTAAAAAATTACCTATCTTATTAAATATTACTAAATTTACTAAATTACCTGATGTCATGGTAATATAATTTTTATTGGTATCGAATAACAATTCATTTTCAAGATGCAAGGGACTAACAATCCCTACATCATGAATATCATTATTTTCAATCCAATCAATTAGCTTGACTAACGAGCCTTGAGTAAAACTACTATCTTGATCCATAGTAAGTAGCCAATCAGCACCATTTTCAATGGCTAATTTTGCTCCAACATTCAGAGCATGAGCTATGCCTTGATTGCCGTTATTATCAATATAAATACACTTTTTTGAGATAGATACAATTTCGTTAATTAATTCAGTATTTTTACTTTCTGAATTATCGATGATATACAGTTTTTCAACATTATCTAAATAGCTCGTTATGTTATCTATGATTGTTTCTTCAGGATTATAAAGTACAACAACACCGTTAATTTTCACTTTTTAACCTTTTCAATAATTGCAACATTTTGACCGGAGTGATAACAATAATTATTATGGCGAGAGTATTTACATGCGATGCCATATTTAAATACCTATAATATTTGATATACTCAAGCAAGTTCAAATATCCATTTATCCTGTAATTTACAAGTCTTCTTATCCCAAATATATTAGTATGAATAGAATGACTTTTGATAACTAATTTTTTTTCTTTGTCATTATAAATAACAGGTAATGAATTAATAAATTTAACCCAATCTTTTGCAAAAGTTTCAAAAACTTTACTGTTCCAATAGCTAGTTTTGTTTTTATTTGTTGAAGTAATAACTTTGGATTCATAATATAAATTACATTCTTTACATAGATACTCAAGTATGATTGAGGTTTGTGGAAAATTTTTGCAATTTCTTTGCGATGAAAAATCTAATAAGGTTTTTTTATTATATATAGTAGCACCCGTTAATGTTAAGTGCCAACTTAAATTCAAAAAAACATCTTTTTTATCATCATAAAATTTAGAAGGTAGATTTACATTTCTATCTTGATGATTTGTAATAATAAAATCATATGTATTATTTTCAATTAAGTGCATAATTTTTGATAAAGAATCATTTTCAATGATTATGGAATCTCCAATATACCAAACATATTCCTCATGGGGTAGGTTGAGTGTTGCAAAACAATTCTTATCGTGACCTAGACTAGGCTCATTTTTATGATAATAGATATATTTATAATCACTTTTCAACTCAGTTATTATCATTTTCGTGTCGTCATTATTGCTGTCATCTGATATATATATTGGAATATTGTGTTTTTTTATATCATCCATCATATATAATAAATTTTCTTTTAATATCTCAGCTCTATTATAAGTTGGAATTGCAATCGCTAGTTTCTCATTTTTCATTTTCACACCTAATATATCCTATAAATTCACTAATACCATCTTCTATGTTTTTAAATTCATAATTAATATAAGATTTAAGCTTAGTTATATCTAATACCATTTTGTCCACATCAACACTTCTTGAATTTTTATACTCTATTTCAAATTTTTTATCTATATTTTTTTGCAGTAAATTTACGATGTTATTTAAACTTATCCCTATACCAGAGCCTAAGTTTATTATCTCATTATTGATATTCATATCTATTAATTTTTTTGTGAGGATAGCAACATCTTGAACATTTATATAATCCCTAATTGTCTCTCCATCACCCCAGATTTCAATTGGCTTACCAGACAATACTTTACCTATAGATACAGAAATAAAACCCTGCTTTGATTCAATTTTTTGATATTTTCCATATACATTAGATGGTCTTAAAATTAAGTAAGATAAGTTTTTTGTTCTATTTAAAAATTGTATATAATTTTCTATCATCAATTTACTGTAACCGTAATAATTTATAGGTCGTAACGGATTGTCCTCGTTTATTGTATTTTCTTGAACTTTTCCGTAAATTGTTCCCCCAGATGAAAAGAAGATTATTTTAATCTTTTTTTCACTTAAATATTCTAAGAGACTATATGTTGGTAAAATAATTTCATTCATTTCATTCTCAAAATCATCTTTACTACTTGACGGAATCAAACTAGAAGATAGATGGATTACTATATCTATACTGTTTGTTTCAATTATTTGTTTTATTAAAGTCATATTTTTTAAATCTGTTTCAATAATTTTTACTGCTATATTGTCTCTGAAATTAACACTTACTTTGGAAGAATCCCGAACCAATAAGGCTATGTTATTACTGTCAATTAAAAAAGATTCTAAAAGATTTTTGCCTATAAAACCTGTTGAGCCTATTATCAAAATATTATTTTTCATATCTTTACTTTTCTAATAATATTTAATCCGTTTGATTCCGTATAAAATATAATTCTAAGTGTAATATAAACTTCTACCAATAGAACACTTATGGCAGCACCAATTGCTTGAAAGAATGGTATAAGTAATATTATTAGTAGTAAATTTATTATTCCTGCGGAAAAAATAATTTTGCTATATGCTTTGTTATGCTTAAAAACTAGCATAACAAGTGTTCCAAACAAAGTATCTAGCACTACTAATGTTGGTATTATTGCAAGTATTTTAAAAATAATTATACTATCTATAGCTTGAGTACCGAAAATAAAAATAATTATTTCTTTTGAATATATAAAGAAAAATAATGAGATGAAGGAACTGATGGGAACTAAAGCAATAAAAAGTTTTTTTACTATCTTTAATGCAATTTCTTTTGATTCATCTGCTTGCTTACTAATAAATGGAAATAGTGCCTGAGATACAGGAATAATTAACTGTTTAATTGCATTAATTAACTTATCTGCGACAGCATAATATCCCACTATTGTATTATTTGTGAATATACCAAGAATCAGAATTGTTGATTTTGTATACAAACTAACTGAGATATTAGATAAGAATATATGATTTGCCTCGTTCAAATGATATTTTAAGGTTTTAATATTTTGCAACTCAAATCGCACTCCAAACTCTTTTTTTACCAAATAAAGCGACCAAATACCTGCTACTAAAAACCCAATTGAAGTAAGAAGTGGCACGAGGT
>PKTL01000010.1 GCA_002867475.1 Candidatus Woesearchaeota archaeon | reverse complement strand
CCATATAGCTTCAAGAACTCACGCAGAACCAAACAACTCTAGCTATAGTGATGAAGAGATTTTAAATACGCTCGACAAAAGACCGCTAACCATAGATGACATCAACTTGCTCTTTGACCAAAATAGCAAAAAGCGACTTGAAAATCTCATCTCTTGCTCAAAAATAGTTACTAAAAAAGTGGGAAATTTGGAATTTTTTATCCTAAATGAAAACGAAAAGCGAAAACGCGCAAAGTAGCATAAAAAAATCTTGACTTTTTAAAACTCATTAAGTATAATTCCGACCTATCAAATATTCCGGATTAGCTCAGCGGTAGAGTAGGTGACTGTTAATCACTTGGTCACTGGTTCGAATCCAGTATCCGGAGCCACTTCTTTATAAACCCCTAAAATACGCACTTCCCAAGACTTGATTTGATTTATTGTGCCCATTTGTGCCCTTAAATATTTCCTAAAAAAGAAGCTCTTTTAACATCTTCCGCCAATTCAAATAATAAGTGCAACACTTTTATGTAAATAAGTATTTTATTTACTTTTCAAAAAACTTATCCACAAAATCAACAATCTTATCAAGTACTCTCGGAATAATTTTTTTTCTTTTTAAATATGTGTGCTTTTCTTTTAAAGTTCCAGCTATATCGTTTGCCAAAGGTACTCTTTCATCATACAGATAAGTATCTATAACCTGCTTGACTTTATCGTTTTGAAGATTCTCCTCTTCACAAAGCTCATTAAACGCTTTTTCCTTCTCTGCATCCCAGAACTTCTCAAACTCTTGCTCTATGTCATCTGTATTTTTGATGTTAGCAAGGTTTTCATTAATGAATCTTTCAATGAGCTCTCTTTTGCTTCTAAGCTGAGGGTTATTGTTGAGTAGATTACTGATATTCTCTTTTTGTTTTGACTTGACTGCGTCATCTTCTGTATCTGCATACTGAGCAAGAAGCTGTATGATGTAGGTCACATTGATTTCATCTTTATGAATCAACTCAAGCTCAAAATCTACATCTTCAAGGATTGAGACCTTCTCGACCCCATCTTTTGGTTTTCCAATCTCTTCATACATATCAAGATATTTAGATTTATAATCCTCAAACTCTTGTTCGCTCATCGCTACATCAGACCATTTAAAATCACTAAATCCAGCGATGACATTTTTAACCCTCATTAAGTCTCTAAATGCCTGAACAAACTTTAACTTCTCTTCATCTCCAAAGAGTTCACTAACACTCTCAACGGTTGGAGTGATAGCAAGTAGAGCATTGTATTTAGCATTAAATTTTGTAACATAATCCTCATACGGCTCCATAAGGATTATCTCTTTTGCATCTTTGTTTGAAAACAGAGCGATGGCTTCATCTGTAGCACTCTTTAAATTTCTAAAACAGATAATATTACCTTGTGATTTTTGCTCGTTAAGTATTCTGTTTGTTCTACTAAATGCCTGTATAAGACCGTGATATTTGAGGTTTTTATCTACATAGAGAGTGTTAAGTGTTTTTGAGTCAAATCCAGTTAAGAACATATTTACAACAAGAAGTATATCTATCTCTTTTTGTTTCACTCGTTTTGAGATGTCGTTATAGTAGTTGTAAAAGCTCTGAGAGTCTTTTGTGGAGTATTTGCACCCAAACATACCATTATAGTCTTCTATGAACTCATCGAGCTTCTCTCGTGAGTGTTTATTGATATGCTCATCATCTACATGAGCACCGTCAGCCTCATCAAGATTTGTCTCGCCAGTTGCATCTTTATCCTCTTCATTTGCACTATACGAGAAGATAGTAGCTATTTTTAGATTATGCTGTTTTGATTTAAAGATTTCATAGTATCTGATTAGCATATCAACTGAACTTACCGTCATCATAGCCGTAAAATCTTTGCTATGAGTTTTTCTATCATGATTAGCGATGATGTAATCTACAATCTTTTCAATTCTCTCGTCACTCTCTAAAAGCTCTTTTGTGTCTATGTCTTCAACTTCTATATCTTTATAGGTTTGACTTCCCTCTTTCTCTTTGTATCTTCCCACATATTCGATGGAAAATTTAAGAACATTATCATCATTGATGGCATCCGTGATGACATACTTATGCAGAGCATCATCAAAGAGCTCTTTTGTGGTTCTTTTTCCAAGAGCATTATTTGTAGCGTTCTCGGCAAAGATAGGTGTTCCTGTAAAGCCTATCATCTGATTTTTAGTAAAAAATTTCGTAATAGCTAAGTGGGTCTCTCCAAACTGGCTTCTATGACACTCATCAAAAATAAAGACTATATGCTTATCTTTTAGTTCTTCCATCTGTGAGAGGTACTGTTTTTTAGATATTGCAGTGTTGAGCTTTTGAATGGTCGTAACGATGAGCTTTGTATCGTCACTAAACTGTTTTACAAGAGCTTTTGTGTTGTCTGTTCCATCTACTGAGCCATCTGAGAAGCTGTTGAACTCTTTTGTTGTCTGGTAGTCTAAATCTTTTCTATCTACTACAAATACAACTTTATGCACTTTTGGCAGTTTCATAAGGATTTGAGCGGTTTTAAATGAAGTGAGTGTTTTTCCTGAGCCTGTCGTGTGCCAGATATAACCGTTTTTATTTGAGTTTGACACTCTGTCGATGATAGCTTCAACTGCATGAAACTGATACGGTCTTAGAACCATTAAAATCTTTGGAACCTCTGCAAGGACTATATACTTACATATCATTTTAGAAAGATGGCAGCGCTCCAAAAACAGCTCTGTGAATTTTTCAAGGTTATCAATTCTTCTGTTTTCTACATCCGTCCAGTAAAATGTCTGCTTGAAGCTCATAGATTCTAACTTTGAGTTTGCATAATACTTTGTATTTACACCGTTACTAATCACAAAGAGCTGTATGTAGTTAAACAGAGCATTATTTGTGCTGTATGAGTGTCTTTTATATCTCATAGTTTGATTGAACGCTTCTTTGAGTTCTAAGCCTCTTCTTTTTAGTTCAACCTGAACCAATGGAAAACCATTGATAAGAATGGTCACATCGTAGCGGTTTTTATATTTCCCCTCAACAGTCACTTGTGAGGTAACTTGAAAAAGGTTTTGGCACCAGTGTTCAGAATCTAAAAATTCTATGTATTTGGTAGTACCATCATCACAAGGGAGGACAAACTTATCTCTGAGGATTTTTGCCTTCTCGTAAATAGAGCCTTTTTTCAGGTGGTTGAGAACTCTTTTAAACTCTGTGTCTGTAATGGTCGTTTTATTATGCTTTTCAAGCTGAGATTTTAGGTTGTTTTCAAGCTCTGTATCATCATTGATAACAACTCTTTTATACTCTTGTAAAGCGAGTTGTTTGAGTAGATTTTCTTCTAAAATTGCTTCTGATTGTGTGCTCATATATTACCTTTTTATCATCCAACTTAAATATAGTTTATTAATTTTATTGACAACTAAGTGCACTAATAGTATACTGTTGTCGCTCAGATACCATTGCGTGTCAAGAGGTGGCTTTCGTCTGGCCCACAGGCGAACAACTACATTAAAACCATTCACAACCATTTAGCCTTTCATCTGTTTTATTGTTATAATCTTCATACTTTTTTTGAAATTTTTCTCTTTTTTGCTCATAATCTATATAAAAACTTGTCACTAAATATGAACTACTACTACCTAATTTTTGAAGAATGACAACAAAATCATTTTCAAAAGCCCAAAGATATAGTCTTACCTTTCCAGTATCTTCATAATAATAAAACAACTTGATTTTTGCATGAGAATGATTAACTATTATTGGTTTTATCCACTTGATTCTACATGCTCTTGGAGGGTCAAAGTTTCTTCTTCCTCTATCCTTCCTTGTAACAATATGCCAAAAAATATTTTCTTTTTCTTCATGTTTATCATGACTTTTGGGGTCAATATATACTGTTCCATTTAAATGGACATCATTGTCAACAAAGTCATCTTTAAAAATGGCATAGAGAAAATCAATTTTTTTATCATCTGTACAACAGTTGGTAAAATCAATAATTTCACTGAGCATACGACTTCCTTGGATGAAATCTATATATTCTGAATTTCTCTTCCCATTCAGGAGTAGAATAGTCAAGCTCAAAACCACTTAACCTTTCTAATTCATCAACAATAAAATTTTTAACCTTACTTGTATGTTCGATATCTTTTCTAATTTTATATCCTATTGCTCCTATTAAAATATCACACAGTTGCATTATTTGTGATTCATGAGAATGTATAATTGTATATGTTGTAGCAATATTTCCATAAAATGTATTGTGAACAACATCATTTAGTTCTTTAACTCTTCTCCCACCCTTTGTATCTTTATAGTCCATAAAGATATTATATGCTTCATCTACATTAAAAAATGGCAAAAGAGCGTAATAGTACATTTTGTAGTAAAATTTATCAGCTTCGCCATCATTATACTTATCATGATTGAGGTTTGATTTTCCAATAACAACCTGAGTATTAAATTTCATATCTACTCTTGAGAAAAAGAACTCCAATAATTCGGTATAAAATGCCCTTTTATTATTATTTAATTTAGTCCATTTCAATTCATTGTTAGCATTGTGTTTATGTTTAAGATGTTTGATATATCTATTTATAAACTCTACTTGTGAAGCCTCACATCTAATACCACCAATGACCATAATATCCGACTCATCATTATATAAATGATTACTTTCATCACAAAATATTTTATAGTTTGACATATTCATACCTTTGTATATTCATTTATTCATCCTTTAATTGTCCATATTCAAATGAAAATAAATTTAATTCATCTTCTGCTGGATAATCTATGAGAGCAATCTTAGAGATATCACTATTTATTATAGGGGTATCAATTTCTTCTCCATTATAATTTAAAACTCTGATAGCAAGATACTTTACTTGACGGGTAGGTCTTTTAATAAGTTGAACTCTCATCACATCTGTTGTGTGTAACGGTAGTAAATCTAATTTAACTTTTTCCCAAAACCTACCAGTTAAATCTTTATCAAAATCAAATGCATTTTCTTTATCTTTAAGAATTTCAATTTTTCCTTTCCAAGACCGTTTTCCTTTCCAATCAGGACTATGAACAGTAATATTTGTCTCACCAAGATATACTACCTCTTCATCAGGTATTTCTTTAATATAATTTTGAAAATTCAATTTTGGTATAGCTGGAAATGTATCTATTTTAAAGCTATCTATACAATTATCTTTTTGAAACTGTTGATATATTTTATTTTTTTGTTTTGTACACTCTTTTGGGATTTCATCAGATAAATCATTAGCTTCTGTTGTAATATATTGATTTATATATTTTACAATTTCAGTATGTCCTTTCTTCGCCCAATCATCAGCAGTTTCTCCAGTGAGTAATGCAACAAAAGGATTAATACCAATCAGACCAATTCCAACTAACAAATTTGATTTCCATCCACCTTCTGATGGTATGCCAATTTGAACTTCAATCTCTATACCAAAAGTTTTAGATATCTCTTTGTATGCTTCAATAAATATTGATAGAGAACTTGAATTTATCTTATGTTCTCCCTGAAAGTTACCAAAATGAATAGGTACAGTGTAATATCCAACATTTTCTTTCACGACTTTACCTCATATAAGCATCTGTTGTGAAAATGTTGTTTAATTTTCATTGATATTCTCATGAATAAATTCAAAAATTTTATTTTTAATATGATTGATTTTATCTGCCCTTTCAAGCAACTTTGGTTTTTCCTTTAATAGCTTAACTATATCACTTGACAATGGCTCTCTACCATCAAATAAGTATGTGTCTATTAACTTCAACACTTTATTAATATGTAATTTTTCATTGATGCAAAGTTTTTGTAAATTGTTCTCAGAGTTCTCTTTTTGAAGTAATGTAAGATATTTTTCATCGATTATATTTTCGTCAGTTAAAACTGTTTCTTGTGGCTCTTCAACTGTGACTTCTTCTTGTGGCTCTTCAACTGTGACTTCTTCTTGTGGCTCTTCAACTGTGACTTCTTCGTCAAGGTCTTTATTATCTTCCTTATCAGACAAATATTGCATTAGCTGAAGTTTATAATCTTCGGGATACTGTTCAAAGAGTGCTAAACTATACTGAACTTTTCCAGGTAATTCATTATTCTCATCTAAAAAATTATTAAAATCTTCATTTTCAGAATATTTCAGTTCTTCTAAGAACTCTATATTAAAAAAATGTTCTAAGCTATAAACCAATAGAGAAGAAGATAAGTTTACAACGAATTTCGCAAATTCAGTTGAGCTACTAAATTCCTTTGGTGCCTGTTTTCCATGTGCAATATCCCCACGTTTAGTTCTTATTTCACCAATTAGTTTGACACTATGATTAAAGCCATTAACAAAGTCTAATTCAAAAGTTTCATCATAATCAGCCAACTTTTGCTTATATGCTTTAAATATCTGTGGTAAATTATAATTTTTTAGTATATGTTCTTGTGTAAGAGATTTATCTAATGATAAAAGAATTGTTGTACATATCCCTTCAATTAGAGCTTTACAACATTCAATAGCAATATCTGGATTTGTTGATAAGTTTTTTTCTACTTTATCAATTAATAAGTAATAGTATTCAAAGTGCTCAAAATTTCCACTGTACTTCTCAATTACTTGTTTTAACTCCGTCATAATTATCCTAAAAAAACATCTGCTCTAAGAGTGCTTTATCAAACTCTTTTGTCGGTTCTAACTGCTTTTGCACTTGTTCAATTTTAATATCCATTGTAGACAAGAAATGTGCTATTTTATTTTGTTCCCCCAAAGAAGGTAATTTGATTTTCAACTTTGCAATGTCTTTGTTATAAATATGCTTAACTGTTGTACCAGTAACTAATTTCATAATTTCTTTCTTATTGTTGTTTAAAAAGTATGAAATAAATAGAGAGTTAGTATCATGTTTAGGTCTTAAGATATTAGTATCTCCCCCTATAATTACATTATTTTCCATAATAACACTTGCTGTTGCCAATCCTTGAGGTGTAACGTCAGAGCTTGGCATTAGAATATCGCCAATTATGCTCATTTGTCCATCTGTTAAATTCGTAGAAGATATAACATTAAATATTTTTTCTTTATATATTGTGAATAACTCCCCATAATGAATACATTTTGTCAACCCATTAGGAACTAAATCAGACTTAGACAAAGCACTACCTCTTAAAAAGTTAAAAATTTCCCCTAAATTTTTCTCTTCCCACATAGGAAATTCACTTCCATCATCAGCTTTAAATCTAATTTCTTGATTTAATATTTTTTGTGTTATACCTTTTTTATACTGTTTTAAAAGAGAAATATTGTTCCCGCTTATAATTGGTAAGGATAATTCATGACAGTATTCTTCCAAAATTTCATCATTAACTTGTGAAAGTTTATCAACCTGAACCAGTAAATTAACTACAGCATCTAAATCAACAGGCTCTTCTTCTTCGAATGTATCTACATATCTTGGTATGTTTAAGTTGTAGTCATTCTCTTTAATCTCATCAAGTGAAGCAAGGTAGGAGTACTTATCTTCAACGCTTCTTGTTCTATAGATTGAGATTATTTTTTCAATATCATTATGCTCATCATCTTCTCTAAGATAATTTTGATTTTTAGCTTTTCCAAAGTGATTTGAAGCATCTATGAAGAGCACATTGTCACTATCCTCTCTACACTTTTTAAAGACCAATATACATGTAGGGATAGATGTTCCGTAAAATATATTTGAAGGCAGTCCTATAACTGCATCAAGATAGTTTCTATCCTCTATAAGGTACTTTCTTATATGCCCCTCGGCAGAACCTCTAAATAAAACACCATGTGGCAGAACAATCGCCATTGTTCCATTATCATCAAGATGATGAATCATATGTTGCACAAATGCAAAGTCTGCTTTACTTGATGGTGCTAACTTTCCGTACTGAGAGAATCTGTCATCATTCATGTGAAGTGGATTAGCTGACCAGTTAGCAGAAAACGGAGGATTGGCAACTATCGCTTCAAATCTATCATCCATATGTTGTGGATTTTCAAGAGTGTCTTCTTGTTTAATATCAAACTTTCTGTAATGCACATCGTGCATAATCATATTCATTCTTGCAAGGTTGTATGTAGTGCGGTTTAACTCTTGCCCGTAGAAGTTAGATACATCTTCAACCTCTTTGGCAACTCGTAGTAGTAATGAGCCTGAACCACAAGTTGGGTCATAGACAGAGCGGAGTTTTGATTTTTTTGTAGTTACGATTTTTGCTAAGACTTTTGAGACCTCTTGAGGAGTATAAAACTCTCCTGCTTTTTTACCAGCTCCACTTGCAAACTTTCCTATGAGGTACTCATAAGCATCCCCTAAAACATCTCTGTCGTGGTTTTTAAGTTCAAAGTCGATGTTGTCTAAATGGTAAAGCACCTTTGAGATAAGGGTGTTTTTTGCCTCTTCTGTTCGTCCAAGTTTGGTAGATGTTAGGTCTAAATCTTCAAAGAGGTGCTCAAAGTCATCTTCACTCGCATGACCCATAGTTGATTGTTCTATGTGTCTAAGCACTGCTGTTAAATCTTCTAAGATGAAGTTGTTACCCTCGCCATTACCTTTTTTTGCCATTGCTGAGAAAAGCTCACTCGGCTTTAAGAAATATCCAAGTTGCTCTATAGCATCTTCTTTTATCGCTTCAAGGTACTCTTTACCATCATCTGAGTTCTCATCAAGTGTAGTGTATTTAACTCCGTCTTCTTCAAGTAGTTCATTTGCATAATCTTCTATTTTTTCTGAGAGATACTTGTAAAATATAAATCCAAGAATATAGTCTCTAAACTCATCGGCATCCATTTTGCCACGAAGCTCATTGGCTATATTCCAAAGTTGTTGTTCTAATCGTTTTTTGTTCTCTTCGCCCATTAAGTAGCCTGTAAATAAAGTAATTGATTATATCAAAAATAGGTATATATTTTATAAAAACTTAATAATAAATATTAATAAATGTTGTATATCGCTTTGATTGACTTCAAAAAATTTTTTTTACAATCGATTATTATTATCAAAACATAAGTTTTTTTTAGTTAGCATTTAAAACAAAAAAAATAAAGGCTGTTATGAAGTATATACTTATTTTATCATTTTTATATACTCTGCTATTTAGTCATCCCCATGTATTTGTAGATGTTAAATTTGATATAGTCATAAACCAAAATAGTTCAGATATGGATGTGTATTGGTATTTTGATGAGATGACTTCAAGTCTTTTACTAATGGATTTTGATCAAAACAGAAATAACAAACTAGAAAAAGAAGAGATAGCTTTTTTAAAACAAGAATCATTTGACAACTTAAAAGAGTTCAACTACTATATCTCCCCGCATCAAAAAAACAAAAAATTAAAATTT
>PKTL01000004.1 GCA_002867475.1 Candidatus Woesearchaeota archaeon | reverse complement strand
TGATGAGGTTGATGTTGGTGGTAGTAATGTCTTGTTGGTTAATGTTACTAGTGAGCGGAGTGGTGAGTTGGTGATTGATGAGCTTATCTGTAAGTTTTACATAAATACTATTTTAGAATCAATAACTCAATTAAATCAATCAGGACTGTGTAGCTATGATGTTCCTACAACATATTCAGGAAACATAAATTGGAGCGTGAATATAGAAGGAAACGAATATTATAATGCAAATAGTCTTTATTCAAACAAGACATTGATAAACTTCCTACAATCACAGACACAATTAGAAACACAATACCCTCAAACATATAATGTTCCTTTAATAACAGAGATACAAAATGAACAAGATGAAAAACTGAACATAACAAATGAAATCTCTTGCAATTATCTGATATTTTATGAATCACAACAGATAATAAACCAAACCTCAAATGCAACAGAAGGAATCTGCCAAGTAATATTCAATACAAATCACACAACAATAAATGGGGATTACCAGATAAATATAACAATATTTGAAGAGCCAGAATCTGAATACTTAATAATAACTCAACAAAAAGAATCATATAATTTCCAAATAGTTAACCCTATAGAAATACATCAATCAAGCGATTTCATTGATGGAGGATATAAAACTAATCTATCAACAATATTAAAAGATGAATTCTCAAATTATAATCTAGATAATGTATCTTTTGAGATAACTCTTCAATCAAACCACACAAATAATGTGCAATTAGAAGTCGATTGGGGGAATAATGGAACCTATTACGAAATAACTTTACCACCCTCAAATATTGATTGTAATACTTCAACCCCTACATCAACAACGACAGGTGTGGGACGCGACACCCTCTTAGCATGTACAAAAGATACAGATTCAAACACAGTAATTGACTATATAAAAATAATACAACCAAAAATAACAAACAGTTCCGGAACTCATCAAAATACTACCTATTCTCTATTCACCCCTATAAATAATGAACCTTTTGTATTAGAACAAAACTATACACCTCAAAATGTGATGTGGGGAGAAATAAGAAATTTCACATTAAAGATACAAGATCTAGACAGTTTGGATACAGTAGCTGCAAAGTTATGGGTCTATAATTACATTGATCTCGAATGGAAAAATCTAACAGGTATGGTATCAAGCTTGACAAAAGAAATAACTCTAACAAACCTATTCACTTCAGAATATTCATCATCAGACAGGTATAAGTTTGAATTCTGTGATTATAATGGTACAACCTGTAAGATAATAAAAAACAGTACTGAATATTCCATGAACCCGATACAAAAAAACGAGATAACTATAACAGAAATTGACACGGTTGGATCAAACCAGCTTAAAGTCCAATTAAATAATTCTAGAACAGGAAATATCATCAATAATTCTATAGTGTGTGATTATTACATAAATCAAGAAAGTATTGGAAGTATAATAGTCGGCAATCAAGGATATTGCACAATGGATATACCTCTTGAATATACAGGGGGAACAATAAATTGGACAGTTATAACTCAAAGCAATTTCTACTACAAATCAGAAGAACATAATGCAACGGCACAAACAATAAAGAATCTAAAACCTGACTTAAACATGGAAAATTATTACCAGTCAACTGAACCAGTCAATCTTTATGCTGAAATATTGAATGGCGCTAATGTTGTAGAAAATATTAGTTCAGAAATAACATGTGAATTTTCCATATATGGAGGAATAACAACTGTTATGGCACAAAATGTAACACCTCAAGAAGGAATATGTAATTATCCTTATAATTTGACTGTTGATGACAACTCACAAACCTATAATATAAAAATAAGATTATATGAAACTCCAGAAACAGAATATATTGAGCTAACAGAAACAGAAGATTCAAAATTTATAACAGTATATGAATATCTCTTATTTGATGTTGTTTCATTTTCAGAAAACAAGAAATTCCAGACAAACATAACGCTTGAACTGCACCCTTTCTATACTGAAGAAAATATGACTGATATTATTTTTTCTGTAAATCTAAATGATAGTCATATTGATCCATTAACGATGGAAGTGGATTGGTACAGTAACAATAATTATTATGGGCTTTCAATACCTATTTCAGATAATGATTGTGATGCAGATAATGCGACATATTCAAACACGACAATTGGAAACCACACATTCCAATTATGCTCAAAAGATTATAATGATGGAAATGGAATAAGTTATATTAAATGGGTAACGCCAATAATAACAGATGAAACAGGGGATTTTGAAAGGATAAAATATAAGCTCTTTTCAGATTTTGATAATGAACCAATATTAATAAATCAAAATGATACGCCTTCTATAGTTTCTTGGGGAGAGAATAAAACATTTAATATAGAAATATATGATCTAGACTCTTCAGACGTGATAGCTGCAAAACTTTGGATATACAATATTATACTTGGATCATGGCAAAACATCACAGAACAGATAATCTCACCCGAACAGAATCTTTCAATAACAAGACAAATGACCAAAGAGCTAGTTGGAGCAAACCAATATTTCATTGAATACTGCGATTATTATAGTGGTGCATGTTCACATGAATATAACACTTCAATACACTATTTTTTACCTGTACAAAAGAACTCTATCAATCTCACTGAGATAGTTATTCCTGAATCGAACAAGCTAGTGGTCCAATTAAACAATTCACGAACTGGTGAAATAATAAATGATTCGGTATTATGCAAATTCTATATTGATGGAAGTAAAGTGTTAACAATGGTAGCAAATGACACAGGACATTGTATGTATGATGGGGCAATGCCTGCAAAATCAGTAATAAACTGGTCAGTTGAAACCTTAGAAGATCAATATTATTATTCAGATACGTTTGAAACGACTAAAGAAGTAATAAGCTTCATAAGTCCAAAATTAGTATTAAATTCAACACAAGACCGAAACACTTCAATAAATCTAACAACAAGAATCTCAAACGAGTTCGATGCTCTAGCAAACATAACAGGCAATATTTCATGCAGGTATATCCTGACACGTAACTCTCAAATCCTATTGAACGCAACCGTACAACCTGTAGAAGGAATTTGTAGTTACTTATTTTCAAATAATTGTAGTTATAAAGTTGGGGAATATGAAGTGAGTTTAGAACTATCGAACACTTCAGAACTTTCAGGATTTGTATTTGTAAATACTACGGATGAAAAAACATACACGCTTTCAGATAATTTAAATATGACTATACTCAGCCCGGCTGATGCTATAGTTCCAACAATAACAGACGCAATACATTTCATGAATAGTCAAGCAACAGATAGTTGTGGTATTGTAACATCTCAAGATAGTGGCATATATTGGCAAGATGACAGAGAAATAGTATATACAAGCCAAAGCTTCTCATATGTGATACCTTCTGACACTATGGGTGGGATAACAGTTGGGTTATATACAGATAATGAATATTATGATCTTATAGAACAAGATAGTGTTTATTTTGATGTTCAGGACGTGATAAAAATATTTATCTTGCAAAAACCTCATGTACAAACAGGATATAATTATGTAATCAATAGAGGTACTGGTGAAACTCAAACATTGCAAGCACAAATATACACAGGAACAAATAGACCAGTCGATGAATCTTCTTACATTGGCAATTATTCAGGCCATAAATGCGAATGGTTACAACAAAGCGCTACATCACAAGAGTATACAGTTAAAGCCACAACATACACAGATGAAACCGGAACCTGCGCGTATGATTATGTGGATGATTGTAATTATAATCCTGGATATGTTTATTTTAAAGTAAATCTGACTCTTGATAATGAGTCTGGTTTTAATTATCCTCATGAATCTGGAGAAAATTACAGTATGTATTCAAGAGCTTTCATATTGATGGATCATAATGTTACAGTTAATCTAACAACTGATCTATGGGAAAATAAGGATGAGACACATGCATTATTCTACAATGATGGGTTAAGCTTTGAAAAAGCTGTAAAAGATACTTGTGGTGTTTCACAAATTAATACCTATGTTGGGATAGAACTTGTGACTGATACACTATCCGAATCTTTATCATATTTTAATCCGAAAATTCCCGCAGATTTTATAGGTCCTACCTCATTAATCTTAAATGGTGGCACTTGGGATAATAGGATATCAAACTTTTATGGTCTAGTAAATTACACTGGAAATATTGCGAAATCAACATATACTGGTGAAGGATATATTTATTATGCCAACTCAACAATATATAGAAATCAAAGATTAATAAGTATAGACTCACCAGATACTGTAGAATCAAACTCAACACACATAGTTTATTGTGATATTGAACTAACAGATAGAACTGGGGAATATTTTGATACATCTACACCAAAACATGATGTTAACATATCTTTTTACATTGATGGAGTTCTTATTGGGATAAATACAACTGATTCTACAGGTACTGCATACTATAACTTTTCAGTTGAAGAAAGTGGATATCATGAATTAAGATGTAATGTCTCACCCGATTACAGCAGATATTTTAATGTGACAACAAATGATAATTATACTTCAATATCAAAACAAGTGCTTGTGCCTGGAGCTGTGAGTGTTCTTGACACTTTATTTGTTAGTAATAGGGAATTAAATACAAATGTTGGTTCAGATGATTTTTCTTCATTTTATGTTGAACAATACTCTGTATTTAGAGAACAGAATCCAGCTATAAAAGAACCTAAATTCATGTATTTGGCAGCTTCACCTCAAGTATATAGTGATATATATGGTTGGCAATACTTAGATGATATAACTATCAATTTTACAATTTACAATGCAACACCTTTTAATGGAACTGAATTAGACCAATTAGTAGATTGGGTGTCTTGTGATGTTGATCTCTTTAATGATTTTTATCAAAGGCCTACTTATGCGCCTGATGAATGGCTCCCAGTAGAAAGCTTGATTGATGGTTTTTGGAATAGAACTTGTATAACTAAATGGGATCCTTCTTCAGAATTGGATGTTGGACACTATTTCATAAAACCTGTAATGGTCAAAGATGGTTGGGATGATAATTATGCTAATGACACAATGATAAAGCTAAAAGGGATAATGTATGTAAATCTTACCTATCCTGGGAGTGATAACAGATCTGAAAACATAATCTGGACTGATAGGGACAATATTCTTTCAGCTGTGGTGTATGATGATAATGGCAAATATTTTAATGCTTCGGATCTTGAAGTTCCTTTAACTTATTATTATGGGTATTATGATAATGGATATATGATTCCTAGAAAAATGGGTGTAGGAAATGAGACTCATCATTTTATATGGCAAGTGTATAATTTTTCAACCTATTATCATTTAGATGATGAATATGGTGATTATGAGGTTTGGGCATATCTAACTAATTCTTCTTGGTATTCAAATGCGGATACTATTACTCAATACTATTTTGATGATGTGTATAAAACTTATCCTGATGCTGAAGATAGAAGCATAATAGATTCAAACAAGATAATCTTATACCATCTGCAAAAACCTAAGTTTGATATCACACAAAATACGACTTGTATAGATGGAGCAGAATTATTTAATGTGTCTATAAGGCTTCCAATACTTCCTTATGGTTCATTAATGAGAAATCCCACAATAGTTGTAGAATGCTTAAATTGTAATCATTCAGATAATCAATATTTTAATAATAGCAGGCTTCGTGAGGATCCAGATAATCATGAAGTATATCAATTATCAATAAATATAACAAAAGAAAATCATATATTTGGAGGAAGAACCTATCAGTTTAGAGCCACAATACAAAATTATTCAAGAAATCAAGCGATATATCTATATACGAATGAAACATCAAATGTAACATATCTTAATGTAGAAGTTCTAAAATTCTGTGGTAGCGGTGAAGGGTTATGTACAAATGATGGCATATGTGATGCTGATGAAACCTGTGCAATATGTCCAAATGATTGTGGTTATGATCTTCTACCTATAGAATACTGGTTCGATTATAATGGAACAGCATGGAATGGAACAACAGAACTTTGTGGAAGCAAGGAAGATGGATACTGTAATCAGAAATATGAAAGTACTTCTTCAGCACCAGACTGTACAATAAGTCCAAAAGCACCGATAATAGATGTCTTTACAACCAGATTTCCTCAAGGAACAAGCAATGATGACTTAGTATTCAACAATAACTCATTTGACATATATTATTCAATAAGAGATCCAAACTTTAATCTAGCAAATCTAAAGATATATCGAAATGACACTTCAATATATAATAAAACCTATGGGGACACGATATCTTTAGATTCACAAACTTTGATACGATCAGCTTTGCCAGATGGAAAATATTCATTCAAATTGAATGCGACAGATAAAACAAATCTTTCATCGGTAAAAATAATAAATGTGACAGTGGACTCAATACCTCCAAACATTTCACAGATAATCTTCGATAAAGGATCCTATGCTAATTCATCATCTATCTATCTATCCATAAATGTTTCTGAAGAGAACGATACAACAATAGAAAGTGTATCCTTATCAAACCAAGTCACGACAACCTATGCATCATGGAACAATGCAACATCATTATGGGAAGGAACAACAATCGCAAACGATGAAGAAAATTTGACAATTACGATAATAGACACAGCGAGCAACCAGATAATAAACTATACATCATACATATCCATATCATCAAGTCCAAACATATCTTATTTTGAGATAAATACAGGATTCTCATTAAACTCATCAATGACAACAACCACGAAACCTTATGGTGCTATATTAAATAATGGAACAAACCCTAGAATAAACATAAGCTTCAACATATCGGATACTACTGGATTAGAAAACTCATCAATAATAATTGATGGAAATAGCTATTGTACAAACATATATCCAGCAGATACTTTAAACTACTCAGGAAATTGTTTAATAGATATACCAAGAAACACAACCAACACATTAATCACTTTAAAAGTATACAATTCTTTATTCTATCTAGAAGAAGACCAAAACCTTTACATAGACAATACTCCTCCAACTTTAGAGTATTATCCAAACCAACCACAATATATAAACCTAGAAAGAAACCTAACTATAAACGCGACAACGAATGATTCCATCTCAGGAATGCTAAATATTACTTTCAACGGAACAAACATGACTTTGTTAAATGGAACAGAATACCAATATAACTATACTCCTTTAACTGAAGGTATATTTAACCTAACAATAAATTCAACAGACAATCTTCTTAACTCTAACACATCAAAATTAATAGTAATAGTGGATAATACTTCACCAAACACCACCTTTATTAAACCACTATTTGAACAAGCAGTATTCGAGTCAATATATGTGAATCTAACAATAATTGAACCTTATTTAGATACAACAAATTCAATCTTAAAATTTGGAAATAAAACAGATTGCTCAGATTCGAATTCAACATTTGAAAAAATAATAACCTCCAATAATTTTACAACACAATATAATATATCTTACTTAACAAATGTATCGGGATTCTACTATTTATGTGCAGAAACTTATGACCTCTCTCAAAATATGAACTTATCAACCTTAAAAGTACAGATAGACACCTTACCACCAGTTATAAATATAACGACGCCAACAGAAGGCCAAGTGCTTGTAGATCTCATAAACTATTCATTCAATGTCACAGTATATGATGATAGCTTAAACTATTCAAGCATAAGGATATGTATAGATAACACAGGCTCTTGTTTACCCAACCTAACTATGACTCAAACATTAGGTGCAAACTATACAAAAATATTGAACATAACAACCGAAGGAAACTGGACTATAAACATAACTGCGAGCGACTTAACTGGAAAAACAAGCTTTGAATCATTAATTTTCTCAAGAGATAACAACCCTCCAACAATAAGTATAATACCTTCAAATAATACTAAATTAAAAGGAGATATAAATATTAATGCAGAAATAATAGATGAAGCAGGAAATGGAAATATAAGTACTTATCTAAATCAATATAATGAGGGTGTTATCAATAATTTCACCACACAAATAGGAACAACATTCTATAAAACAATAGATACTACATCAGGACCAGATGGGGAAGAAATAAATCTAACAGTATATGCAAACGACACAAAAGGTCACTCAACACAAAAAACAATAACATACTATGTGGATAATAATGCACCAATAATAACAAACCTAACAGTTATACCTATACTGACAAAAAACGGAACAAACATAACAATTAATACAACCATAATCGATCCACCTTTCCCAACATACAAAAACTGTGATGTGTACTTAAGTAATGATACAACATTTGATGAAGGCGATGCATTATTATCCTTAAATGGGGTGAATTGTACTGGATGGACACTTGTAAATGATCTATCAACAGCAACAAAATATATAATAGTAAATGCATCAGACCTGTTAGATAATACACAAACAAATTACACACAAATAATCATAGATAATACTCCACCAACAATATATGAAATATATACAAATATAACACAAAACCTGTTAGGTAGCATAACCGAAAGCCTAAATGTAACAGTAAACACATCAGATCCTAATGGGGTAGTTGAAGTATACATAATAAATGATACAAATCAATTAACAGAAGGTCCAACAAATATTTGGAGTGGGGTATTCACACCAATCATATTAGGGATAATAACAGAAGGATTCCATAACCTTTCAGCATATTCTGTGGATACTGTCGGAAATATACAAAATGAAACTTTTGAAATCTCTATAGACCTAACGCCTCCAGTTATGACAAACAGCAAAACCTATGCAAGCTATAACATAACAAGAAGTGATGCAATCATAAACATAAGTGTTGAAGTTACAGAAAACATATCAGAAATTGATTCAGTATGGGTTATATGTGATGTAACAACAACACCAATAGTTCAAAATACAAATGATGTCTATTATATTGATACAGAAACTTTGACAACTCTAGGTTGTCCAATATCAGATGGTCCAATAGACATGGAATTCTATTCCAATAACACGGTTGGACATGAAACTAGCATAAATCTAACGATAACAATTGATGATACTGCTCCTGTTGTTACTGGTGTTGTGTTTGGTGATGGCGTTGTGAATAGTGGTAAGGTTCAGTTGTTTAATATTAGTAATGTTGAGGATAAT
>PKTL01000038.1 GCA_002867475.1 Candidatus Woesearchaeota archaeon | reverse complement strand
GTTGGTAGTGGTGATGGCGTTGTGAATTTGACTGCGACCGTGTTTGATAAGGCTGATAATTTTGGTAATTTGAGTGTTAGTTTGGTGTTGGATAATACTAAGCCTACAATTAATAGCTTTTATAGCGACGCAAGTTTTAACACCACACCTAGTTGGATAATAAATAATTTCTTTTTGAATACAACCGACTTAAATGGCGTAAATAATACATATATAATAAATTTGACAAACCCTTTAATCTTTAACCCTCTTAATTATCTATGGAACAATACTTACACTTCATCCGAATTAGGATCAATAGGTGAAGGAACTTTTACAATAACCACTTATTCTATAGATAATGCTGAAAATAATAACACTTTCCAATACAATTTAACAATAGATGATACAGCTCCTATAATCTCAAACATAACAAGTGATGCGTCCTATAATATAACAAGAAGTGATGCAAATATAAACATAACAGCAACAGTGAAAGAAAATGTATCTATCATAAATGTGGTAAGAATAAGATGTGACAATAATTCATATGTTCTAATGAATTATTCAGGATCCGACATCTTTTATATATATACAAATTTAACAAGCTTAAATTGTACCACAGATGGGTTACATATCATAAATGTAACTGCAAATAATACAGCAAGCCTAGAAATAACAAGATCTTATAATATAACTATAGATGATACTCCACCAAACATGACAGGGGTATATTTCAATGATTCAATCATCAACAGTAATAAATTCCAAGAATATCAAATAAACAACACCGAAATAAACTTCTTAAAAATAGAAATATATACAAATGAATCAGATGTAAAATTCACTCAAACAAATCAATACATTTCACACATATTCAACCTATCAATGCTCAATTTCACAATAGACACATCCTACAATCAAAATATAACAATCTATGCGACCATAACAGATAAAGCAGATAACAACAACACAATAAACACATCATTAATATTAGATAATACACCTCCAACTATCAATAATTATACGATAGGTCCATTAGGATTTGGAGAACCGCCAAATGTAGTATACTCAGACGTATTGAATTATACTGTGAATACTTCAGACACCAATGGTGTGATGAACGTAAATCTTACCGTACTTGAAACAAGCTTAATAGAATATACAAGACCTGAAAATTACACTGCGCCAAATTCAAGCTATATAATTCTTAACAATACATTTGATAGTGTATATTTTGGAAATTCAACACCTGATAATTTCAATGCCACTTTCGGAGTCTACAATTTCAATGTCAAAGTAACAGACGAAGCAGATAATAGTATTGATCAAAATATAACCTTAAGGGTGACACCTGGACAAATAATAATAAATTCAATGGATATAGTAAGCTCTCCATTATATGAAGTTAACGCAAAAGATGAAAATTATGTACAATTCAGATTAAACATAACAGAACTTCCAGAATACGCATTCGAGATGACATTCAACACTTCTGGAAAAATAAACCAGATAAATCTATCTGCAGATAATTTTACCAGTACAGATGGTCTTGGAACCTATATATATTTCTATAATTACACTCCAATATATGGTGGATTAACCGACGTGACCCTATTTGTAAAAGCAAAATACACACTAGCAATACAAACAAATCTATCATTTTTTGAAGCAATACCAAAATCTTATGGTTCATTGAATTTAACAACAGAAAACTCAACAGAAATATATAATATAACAAAAGATTCAACAGTAACAATATATCTAAATGTAAGTGGGACAAATGATGGTCCTGCAAACATGTATGATACAACCTTGTTTGTTCCAGGTGGAAATGGACTAATATCAAACATGAGTATTGAAGAAGATTGCAGTTCTATGCAAGGTGATAATGAAACTTGCACAAAGTCAGCAATGATAACAATAACACAAAATGCGCCGATTGGAATAAATCCTATATACTCAATATTCAAATGGATAAATCCTGATAACACTCTCTCATCCATATTATTCCCAGACCTATTCATAAATATACATCCAAACCCTTATCTAAAAGTATTAAATGATAATGTAATTGGTGATTCATACACAAAAACAAAAACACTTCTTGGTTCAATAGAACTAGAATCATATGGAAATATAGAGCTAAAAAATATAACATTTATACCTTCAACAGGTCTTGAAAATCTCGAATTTTTACCTTTATCAATTTCAAGTCTAAAACCTGGAGAAACAATTAAAGTAAATGTAACAATAAACAATTCGATAAAAGGAAACTATTCGGGAAAAATAACAATAAATACGACTGGAAATTCAGATTGTTTAGATGTGAAGGACCAATGCATTCATACAATCAATATATCAACAACAACCTATGAAATAATAAATATAACAAATAATCTAATAGATGGGACAATCATAAATCAATCTATATCTAATTTAGAACTAAGCTGCACAGCAAATCTTTTCAATCCTTCAATAAACAATTCAGTCTCTGTAGATTTCCTATTAGATCAAAATGTTATAGGAACATCAAATACAAATGTATTAGGGAAAGCGTATCATGATCTGGATCTTTCATCAATCGATGAAGCAGGATATCATAATATAACTTGTAGGATATCTGACCAAGGATTCTATAAAGTGGAAATACCTCCTTTTGATGAAGATACAAAAGAATTACTTATAATTGGAAACATCACCAGTCTAAATGTCACAAGAACTAAAAACTTGGATGAGATATATTGGTATGATAGTCATCCAGAAAGCTACACTGAATTAACAATCACAACACTAAATGATTTCAACAATCCTATTGTTGGTGCAAATGTAAGTATTTTCTCAAATACCACACCTTCATTTACATGGCAAAAAATTGGAAACTGTACAACGGGACCAACAGGATCATGCTTATTTAACCTAAATCCTGATGTGACAAATCCTGGAACCTTTTCATATTATGTAACTGCAAATAAAGATAATTATTATTCACAATCAACCATCAATTACACTTTAGAGGTAATTGGAGGACTAAGTTCTTTCATAAATAATCCTCTAGCCGATTATAAGGCTTATCAACTCGAAATACTCTTATTGAATGGAACAATCTTGTCAAATGGGGAAGATAGCACAAAACTACTTAACTATTCATATTCCTGGAAAATATTAAATGAGGATTATTCAACAAACACAACTATTAGGCCTTTCGCAGTAAAAATACCTGGAACTGGATTAAATGACACTTGGAATATAACAAGAGAATATCTAGGCCCAATGATTGTAGAATTAAATATAACAACATTAACAAGCAGTGAAACACATCACATAAACATTACAATAAACAGAAATGATACAAATATAACAAGCATTTATAGTAATACATCAATAATCGATAAAGATGAAACATTAACAACACCATTAAGTACAGATTATTTATACAACTTAACATTAACAATATCAGATTCACAGAAACCTATTGAAAATGCAAATGTGACTTTCTTCTATAATGATTATGAAAATAATATAACTATTGCGAACACAGACCAATATGGGAATGTAACATTATTGTGGAATCCAGGGTCTGAAATGGAGCCCGGACAAGTAGAAATATATGCAAATATAACAAAAGAATATTACGACCCTCTTACAACATATATATCTGTATTTGATCTAATAGGAATACCAAAAATAAGATGGGAAGATGAATTCACAACATCATATGCAGTAAATTTTAATGATTTCAAACCATTGAATCTAAGCTGCGATATGAAAGAATACATAAATAATTATCCTATAAACTCATATCCTGCAAATATCTATCTTCTTGAACCTTCAATATTAGAAAAAGCAAAGATAACACCAACAGAAAAAATATTGACAGATCTAAACGGAACACAAAATATAACAGCAATCACTTGGCAAAAAAACGATACAAATGGAGAGATAAACACTACAGACAATATTGTTATCACAGCATATCCAAACCAGAATTTCACAATAAAAATAACAAATCTAAATTTAGATGCTTATGAAGATTTCTCATCAAGAATAAATAATAGTCAAAATCTTCTTATAACTATAGATCTTATAGGTAATGATACTCGAAGAATCCAAACAACACAAAAAGAAGGAATCTCAAGTGAAAATATACAAGATATAACTGTGGATGAAATCTATATAACCTTAACAAATAATAGAAGTGAAAATTCCACCGTTATAATAAGTGAGATATTATTTAAAGATAAAACTTACTCACTATATTCAAAATTAGGATATATGAATACTTATTTTGCAAGCCATCAACATTTTGCAGATCAAGGTGATGATTCAAACGAGGGCTATTTTGAAGGAAGCTTTGAAAATATAGAATTCAATCCATCACCCTATCTAGGAAACATATTCTTGATAGATCCAGGATATGAAGGATGGACTTCAAATGTCAATCTAGAACTCACAAACGAAACAATCTTTGGAAATTGGGCAGCAAATATGTCCTTTAATTCATTATCAACAGGAGAATCAGCACAGCTTACTTGGCTATACAGTGATGGCTCAAGCAAGGTCAGTCTAGAAAACTATGAATCTTTAAACTTCTATATGAAATCAGATGATCCAAATCTTGAAGTTTGGATAGGGATAGGGAACACAACACAAATTGAATATAAGAAATCCGAAATAAAAAGACTAGAAGGAAAATGGAGCTATAATTCAATAAACCTTGAAGAATATACATTCAATATATCTCATATGAATAGGTTTAACATAAATATTACAAATACAGATGCAAATCCAGCAACAAACGACATACTGATAGATGAGATTAGGTTATCAGAAAGAACAATAAGTGATAATGAAGGACATACAAGATTTACATATTATCCTAGTTATTCAGGAACATATACTTTTGGATGTGAAATACAAAATGAGCACGCTTATTATAAAATTTCAGATATCTCAACCAATTTCATAACAAAAACAATACAAGTTTTGACAAGTGAAGAAGATATAAGCACAGAAATAAGTGAAGGTGAAGATATCTCTGGTTTATCAGAAGACAGTGATGATGTTAAGACTGGTGGATTAGTAACAAGTTTCAGTGCAATTCCATTAAATCTCAATCTTGTTGTACCTTATGATGCAACAGGAACTTATGAGGATATAATAATTACAAGCAATATTCAAGATGAATTAAATTTAGAGATACAGCTTTTTTCAAACATATTTAGTTTAGAAGAAGGAACAAAAACAAACAAGACAGTAATAAGTCTAAGAAGCAAGGAACAAACAAATCTAAAATTATACATAAATTCTTCAATTGAAAATAAAACAACACCTTACAAGAATTATGTTGCGATAACAAGTACAGACACAAAAGAAAGGCTTGTATTGGAATTAACTTTGAATTTCATAAATTTATCAGGTTCAATAATCACTCCAACAATATCAAATAACTTAACTGAAGTATTGGAAGATGATCCTATAAACATAACTTTAGATATATCTTATAATGGTTCAGATAATCTGATTCAAAACTTGACATTCTTAGCAGAGATTGAAGAAGAATATTGTGAAGTGATATCTAAAACAATAGGAACAACGCAGAACATAACCTGTTTAGCACCACTACCTGAAAATAATCCGATACTTACAAGCTTAACAGTTCTAATAGACACCAGTTCAATCAAAGGCAATGAACAAACAACATATATAGGAACAAAAGAATTTAAAAGTCCAGATTCTATAATTTATCAAGATGTATTAGGTCCAACCTACAATACTTTCGAGATCAATAATTCTTTCTATAATCTATCAAGAGACATAACTTCGAACATAACTGATAACACTCAAGTACTATATGTAGATACTCAAATAATTCCTTATGAAGAATCAAATAATATTACTCAATTTTTGACAGGGCAAAATATTTCAATAAATTTAAATGCAACATATAAAACAACAGACCTTTTCACAATACCTGCAAATGTTACAATAACAAGCGCAAAAGTTACATTAGAATCATTGACAGCATTAGAAAATCTGCAGGCAACCTTGAATTCAATGAAATTATTCAATTGTTTTAATCTATTAGGAAATCTATCAACATTCAAATATGATGGATCTGATGTACAAAACATATTGATATCAGAACCTGAAAAGATAACAATCGAGATTCCAAAATATGCTAGGATATTAAATTCAAGTATCTCCATTATGCCTTATGAATCAAATAATTTCCAATTCAATGATATTTCAAGCATAGATTCAGACCAATCACACATATATCTATTAGATAAAGGATCAAAATTGATATACATCTATAATAATGATACAACATACAATAAGACATTAGGATATACATCAGACCTTTCAATAAACCAACCCTTAAAAATAAAAGTTGAAAATGAAATAATATACTTATCAGATACAAACAACAACAGAATCATAAAAATTTCCAATGTATTTAATGGTGAAACAAAAGAAACACTGATAAAAGCTAGTGCTGCATTATCATATCCTTCAGGTATGGATATAAATGGCGATCAGCTTTCAATACTTGATACAAATAACAATAAGATTGCTTTCTATAATCTGACTTCTCACCAATTAGACAGAGTTGAAAATTATGGAACAGAAAGACTAAACCTTCCTTCAGATATAGAAGTTCAAAATAATAATCTTTTCATACTTGAACCTTCAAGTGATTCAATAATAAAATATTCTTATGATTCAGATTCATTAACTTTTGTAGCAACATTGACAAACACGAGCCTTTACAACAATAATTTTTCAAACCCTCAAGATATTGAAATAGTAGGATCAACACTATTTGTAGCAGATACAGATAATGAAAGGATACAGATGTTTGATTCAGATACGTTGGATTTTGAGAAATCATTGGTTCTTCCACCAGGAACCATGCCAAAATCTATCTCTGCAATAGATCAATTGCTATATATTTATGATTCAGCTTCAAAACGGATATTGGTATATAACAAGGAAGGAGTCGAATATGATTATCTTACAACAATAAATCAAGTAATTGACAATCTTTATCCAAGAGATCTAATAATTGATATTGGATCAGACACCTATTTCAATGTATTGAATAATATCCAAAATGAAGAGTATTATAATGAAGGAATAATAAATGAATCTGAAAAGATATATTTTGTCGAATCATTACAAGAGCAGATAGGCAAATGCGAAAATCCTTCAACAAAACCCAACTATTGTTTGATCGATGCAGATATAAGATATACTAAACCTGGAAAAATAAATCTAAATCTAAGCATCCAATACACAATTAGAAAAGAAGTAGACATAGCACAAACATTAAATGAGATAATAAGTGATGAATCTCCGACAACAATAGGATTAAATGGAAAATCTGATATGGAAGGACAAATCCTATTATCTAATCTGTCTATAACATATTATAATAATAATGAAAAGATAATGTTATTGAATCAATCAGATATCTATTCAACAAATATGTCTGCATTAATCGAATATGAAAGATATATGCTCATAGTAGACTCAAGAGATATATTCAATCACACATCAATATTATCCAGAATAATAACCAATTTCAACAAGACCACATTCACAAATGATTTCAGCTTAGATCCAGAAGATGACTATGGTGTGAATATAAGATTCATAGATTCATATGATGTATTGAATGAGATATTATATAATGGATCAGCAACATCAACAAACGGTCTTATAGAAACAGAAATATCTGATATGAGCTATGATGTCCAAATAACTTCAGATTATCTTCCAGAAAACTATTATGTCTCACCAGATTACAATCAGATAACTTTCTTATTCCATAATCTAACCTTCTTAAAGTTGAATAACACAGGCTCTGTGAATAATACCTTCAAGATAAAAACTATAGATTTCCAAGAACTTGAATTCCCAGAAAACTCAAAAACATATGAAGGCTTAGGAGAAATATTATTTGGGGGAATGACCATAAGAACAAGCAATATAACATTCCAATCAGTAGATGTGACATTCAACTATTCTTCAATGAGATCATTTATAGAATCACAAGGATTGACATATGATCCAAACGATCTTAACATATATAAATGTTCAAAAGATGATATATCTCTATGCAATATTACAGATTGGAAAATATTACCAACTACTATAGATAATGAAAAAACATCAGCGACAGCTTCAAGCAATTCAACATCGACATATATACTTCTTGAAGTGATTCTAGAAAGTATAGCAGAAGGTGAAAGTACAACTTCTCCAGAAGGATCTTCTACAGACCCAGGTAGTTCATCCGGAGATACCACTTCATCAACCAATACAGCTGGAAGTACGACTCCAACATCAAGTATTTCAATGTCTTCTTCCAAAACAGATAGTGAAGATGAAGAAGAACAATACAAATCTATAAGCTTTTGTGGAAACAATTTATGTGAGATTGAAATGGGAGAAAATGAAGAAACTTGTAAGATAGACTGCCTTCCAACAATAAGGCTTTTATTCTCATGCGGTAATGATATCTGTGATGTGGGAGAAAATCCTGAAAATTGTGTTGCAGACTGTGACAATTTACCTTTTGATATAGACACAAACATAAATTCCTTAAATATTTTCCCAGGAAGAGAAAAAGAAGCATATCTTAAGATAACCAATTTAGTAAACTATTCATTAACCATAAATATGAATGTAACTCCTAATACTTTAGATAAAATATTTGCTAATCTAAAAGGCTCAATCAATATTAATCCCAATATGGAAAAAGAAATAAGATTCAACTTGAGCGTTGATAACTTGAATTCTTCAAGATATTATGGGGAATTATTAATATCTCAAAGAGATTCAAAAAAGATAGAATCTATAAAAATAAATATTTTAGATCCTTTGAAACAATATCTTTCTCTTGAATCGGGTATGTCAACAAGAAAAATAGATTATGGATTAAATCCTGAACTTATACTTGATTTCAACAATCATTTAGAACTAGAAGGAAAAACAGACTTAAAGATAAAAATAACTAATCTAGAAACAAAAGAAGAAATATATAATGAAGATCTTAATGTAGAACTTCAACCTTCTAAATTTTCATTGTCAAAAATGTTCAATGATACATTCGAAAGAGGAAATTATATGATTGAAGCAACAAATGATGAATTTGGAGCATTTGCATCAACCTATTTTAGTATAATAAAACCATTTTGGACACCACAAAAGATAAACTTCACAATCTTCTTAATAATAGGAATCATAGCAGCGATAGCACTAATAATTGGAGGTATGCAATATAAGAAATATCTGCATAATAAGATTAGGTATATTACTCCTAAGTTTGATCTTGTTCCTGAGGAGTCTCCTGATCATTTTTATCTTGGTAAGGTTGCTGGTAGTGATGGTGTTAAGTCT
>PKTL01000078.1 GCA_002867475.1 Candidatus Woesearchaeota archaeon | reverse complement strand
ATTTTATTTAAAAATCTCATTTGAGAATGTCTAGTGTCTAGTGCTTTCCATAAAACTTATAAAGAAAAAGGTATGATAAAGTAATACTTTTAGGTTTTTAGAGGGGAGAATATGAAAGAACGAATATCAATCACAATCGATGAAGACATGGTAAAAGACTTAGATTCTTTTGTGGATGGCACAAAGATAAAGAATAGAAGTCATGCTATAGAAGTATTATTATCAAGAAGCCTTGGACATAATAGGCCAAGGGTTGCAGTGTTCTTGCTTGGTGGAAAAGGAACACGTTTTAGACCGATCACTTATGAGATGCCAAAAGCGCTTCTCCCAATACAAGGAAAAACAGTTCCAGAACACTTATTTGATCTTTTCAAGAAATATGGTATTACTAAGTTTGTGTTTTCTATTGGTCACATGGCTGATAAAGTCATAGATTACTTTGGTGACGGCTCCAAATGGGGTGTGGAAATAATACATGTAGTAGAAGAAGAACCACTCGGTAGCGCTGGAGCAATAAAGCTTGCTAGAGAGCATTTAGACGGTCCATTTGTAGTGACAAACGGTGATGAGCTAAAAGATATAGATTTGGAAGAGATGTATGAATCTCATAAGGAGAACGGTGCAAAGATAACTGTCGCTTTAACCACTGTTGAAGATCCTTCAGCATATGGCGTAGCAGCGATGAAAGGAAACAGGATAATGAATTTTGTAGAGAAGCCAAAGCGTGAAGATGCTCAAAGCAATCTTATTAATTCTGGTTTATCTATCTGGGAACCTTCAGTACTAGATATTGTTCCTGAAGGTTTTTCAATGTATGAAAAAGATGTTTTTCCACAACTCGCAGAGAAAGGAGAGCTTTTTGGCTACGTCTTTAGCGGTCAATGGTTCGATACAGGAACACCAGAAAGGTTTGAGAAAGCTTTGAAAGAATGGAAAGGGGTATGATTTGATCAAAGTATATACAAAAAACTTATATAATAAATATATTATATATTTAATATTTATATTAAAATGGATAGGAAGAAATTTTTGCTCGATATTGAAAAATTGCTTGATAGCAAAGCTAAAATAAACATCTTGAAAGCATTATATAATTATAGGAATATAGAGCAAAGCATATCCTTTATAGCAAGAGAAGCAGGTATAAGTTCTAATCAAGCAAAATTGATAATAGATGACTATAAAGAGATGAATATTATCACATATAGAGTAAGTGGTAAATCCAGTTTAGTAAGATTAAAAGAAGGTAATGTTTATTTTGATATTTTGTCTAATATATTCAAGAAACAGGAAAATATTGTTTTTGAATTGAAAGAAGAGATTGTAGTTTTTCTAAAAACTCAAGAAATAGATGCTGATGTATGGATATACGGTTCTTTTGCAAGAAATGAGTTGGAGAATGGTTCAGATATAGATATGCTTTTTTTGTTCAAGAATAAAAAAGACCTTGAGAATAAAAAAGAAGTATTATTGGAATTATCATCTAAAATGTCTGATAAGTACCTAAAAGTTTTTTCTTTTTTAATGTTGACAAGTTCAGAATTCGACAAGGATTATAAAGGGCTTAAGAAGAATATTCTTGTGGAAGGTGAAAAGATATAAGATGAATCAGAAACTATCTTTATATCATGAGGCTCGTCCATGGGGTCATTTTGTAAATATTAATGAAGAACCTGGTAAAAAAGAGAAGATTATTACTGTCAAGCCGGGCCAAAGCTTAAGCTATCAAAGGCATAAGCATAGAGAAGAAACCTGGTTGATAGTATCTGGTTCTGGTGTGTTTGTTCTTGATGAAGAAGAAAAACCTGTTTATGAGCTTGATGAAGTTTTCATACCAAAGATGGCAAAGCACAGGATCAAAGCAGGCGAAAAAGGAGTTGTCATCTACGAGATCCAAAAAGGAGAATACCTAGAAGAAGATGACATAGAAAGATTCTCAGATGATTATGGAAGGGTTTAAAAATAATTATTTTCTTTTTATTTCTTAATGTCATTAAAAAAAACAATCCTAACTAACACTGCCTGGCTTACAGCTAGTAGATTAATTAATAGTATTATTGGATATATATTGATTGTTGCTATTGCTAGGAATCTTGGTGATGTGGGTCTTGGACAATATAGTTTTGCTTTTGCTTTTGCATCAGTATTTTTTTTAATAGTAAATTTTGGTCTTAATGTAATCATATTAAAAGATGTTGCAAGGAATCAAAAAAAGGCTGAAGAATTTATAAGAAACATTATTGGAATAAAATTATCTTTAGGTTTAATAGTGTTATTTATAATATCTATATATGCCTGGTTTTTTAATGATAATAAAATATTACAGCTTTCACTTATTTTTGCTGCATTTATACAGTTCATATCCATATTTAGTGGTATTTTCATAGCATATTTTGAAAGCAATAATCAGATGCAATATGGTTCATTTGCTTCATTTTGTGAAAGAATTATAGCATTGATTTTAGGGGTTTTTATTCTTTTTAAGACAAAATCTTTACCATATTTTATTTTGGTTCTTTTAATTTCTAATTTATCCCAATTTATCATTTTAACAGTATTTATCATGAAAAGAATAAATATATTGCCTTTATTCAATATTGAAAAATGGAAGAAATTAGCAACTAAGGCACTTCCTTATTTTTTTATAGCATCTTTTACTTTCATAATCTTTAGAATAGACACTATAATGCTTTCATTGATGGTTAATAATGAAGTTACTGGATGGTATAATGCTGCATATAAATTAATAGATACATTGAATATAATTCCAGGGTTATTGATGGTTGCATTGTTACCTTCAATGTCTAAGCTTTTTGTTGAAAATAAGTCTCTTTTAAGACAACTTTTTTTACGTATATTTAGATATATATTTACATTAATATTGCCTATTGTTTTAGCTACAACTTTGCTTGCAGATCGGTTTATCTTTTTCATTTATGGTAGGTCTTTTGTCGGTTCAACAATATCCTTACAGGTCTTGATATGGTCTGAATTATTTTTGTTTTTGAACCTGATAATGGGGAATCTTTTGAATTCTATTGATGAGCAAAAAAGATTTAGCATTATAATGATGATTGGAGCAATATTCAATATAATTCTAAATTTAATATTCATACCTCTATATTCATATAAAGCAGCAGCATTCACAACAGTATTTACAATGGCTTTGAATTTTATATTGATGTATTATTATATTAATAAGAATTTTATAAAAATTAAATTTAAATTATATTATCTCAAGGTTATAATATCTGCTTTAGTGATGGTGGCGTCTTTAAAATATATCTTATTTTTGCCTATTTTAATAATCGTTCCAATAGGGGCCACTATTTATTTATTGATGCTTTTGATCTTAGGACTTGAAAAAGAAGACAAAATATTATTTAAGGAATTTTTGGTGACAGGGAAAAATGTATTTAGAAAAAGAGTTTGAAGTCTCTAAAGGGCTTGTTATTAAAGCAGGGCAAAGAATAATGGAAATCTATGAAAATGAAGATTTCAATGTCGATATGAAGTCTGATAACAGTCCTTTGACAAAAGCAGACTTGGAAGCAAATGAGATAATAGTAAAAGGATTAAAAGAGAACTTTCCTAGATATTCAATACTTACAGAAGAAGATGCAGATGATCTTTCAAGATTAGAAAATGAATATGTCTGGATAATAGATCCAATTGATGGAACTAAGGAATTCATCAAGAAAAATGGGGAATTCACAATAAATGTAGCTCTTGTAAAAGATGAAGAACCTGTTTTAGGGATGGTTTATTCTCCAGCGATAGACGAACTTTTCTATGCTGTAAAAGGAAACGGTGCTTTCGAAGAGATTAAAGAAGGAAAAAGGGAAATAACTGTTTCAGATAATTCAAGATTTGAAGAGATGAATCTTTCTATCAGTAGATCCCACGCAGGAGAGAAAGAACAAAAAATCATTCCATTGTTTAAGAATACTGTTCCTAAAGGGAGCTCGCTTAAAGGCTGTTTGATTGCAAATGGGACTAGCGATGTGTATTTTAGGTTTGGAAACACTCACGAATGGGATATATGTGCAATGACTGCGGTACTAATTGAAGCAGGTGGAAAGATAACAGATTTAGAAGGTAACAAGATAAGGTTTAATCAAGAAAACACTCTTCTAAATGGGTTTGTCGCTTCAAACAATAAGAATCATGAAGAACTGGTTTCACTTGCTAAGTAGGTATAAATAAGAATCGCATTGCTGTATCTGGAATAATGCTGAAACCAGATAAGGTTTCATGTTTGAATTTGAATTAGTGGTTTCTAAATATTGTTTTTGATATTTTTTATTTCTTAGTCTAAGCTCATTCTCTGATAATTTAAAGCTTGAAAAGGAACTATTAAAATAATCAGCTACGCTTTCAAATAATTGGATATTCTTTATGTTTTTTATATCTTCATACATATGCATATAGCTTCTTGCAATATTCCATAGGCTTATGGAAATATTGTAGAATGGGAAGATGTTATTATCAAATAATTTTTCTTTTTTTATTATCCTGATTATAAGATCTCTTTGTTTTAATATTATGTTTCTTAATCTATTTATCTCTTTGCTTGAATCCTTATTGTTGTTTTCAACATCAAGGATTATGAGGTTTTGGATCTGTGATATTGAAGATACCATCAGTTTTATGTGATCATTTATATTTGTACTTTCAGTTAAGTAGATAGTTTTTATGATATAATTATTATTCTCATAGAAGAGCTCTAATCCATAGATAGAATTTATTGCTTCTTGAAGATTTTTTATTTTTAATTTCTTTTTTGCTTTTATCTCTATGGTGTCATATCCTCCTCTATATAAACTTCCGATTATATTTCTATATTCTGTTGTTGAATATTCGTCAAGCTCTATAGATATGTTACTTTCGCTTTTCTTTTTTTTTGATTTTATAAGGAGGTCTAATCCTTCTTCAATAACTTCTATTTGATTGCTGTTTGAAAGATTGTTTTTCTCAATCCAATTTTTTGGAAGGCTGATAGTATATGCTCCTTTACCTTGCTTTATTATTTTCCTATACATCTTATTTTTATATAATTTATATAATTTATATAAATAACTTATATAAATAGTTATTTGTTAGAATTTTTTATGGATAGGTTGGATCAGTTGGAGGCTCAAGCGATATATATTCTTCGTGAAGCATATGCAAATTTTGATAATCTTGCAATGCTTTGGAGTATAGGAAAAGACAGCACAGTTCTTTTATGGCTTGCACGAAAAGCATTCTTTGGCCATGTACCTATAACCTTAGCCCATATAGATACTCATTATAAAATTCCAGAAATGATAGAATACAGGGATAATCTGGCTCGTAAATGGAACCTTAACATGGTCTATGGAGAAAATACTGATGCACTCAATGATAAACAAACTTTTCCTGATGGAAATGTTGATAGGATACAATGCTGTAGAAATCTAAAGACTGAAGCCTTAAAAAATACTCTTTCAGGAGCTTGGAAAAGATATCGAATGAACCATGAGACTGGAAAATATGATGTTGATAATAATAAGGAACCTTATACAGGAGTTATAGTTGGTCTAAGAGCGGATGAAGAAGGAAGCAGGTCAAAAGAAAGATATTTTAGTCCTAGAAATAAGGAAAATGATTGGAATCTTGATGATCAACCACCAGAGCTATGGAACCAATTCAACACGGATTTTGCACCAGGAACACATATCCGTATACATCCTATACTTGATTGGACAGAGCTGGACATATGGAAATATATTGAACGAGAGAATATCCCTACAGTTAGCTTATATTATGACCAAGGAGAAGGGAGGCGTTATAGGTCTCTAGGTTGCTATCCTTGCACAACACCTGTTGAATCAACAGCAAAGAATGTTGCTGAAATAATTGCTGAACTTGAAAGCGGTAAATTCTCTAAGATAGCTGAGCGAAGCGGTCGAGCACAGGATAAGGATGATGGTGGTGGCCTTGAAACACTAAGAAGGGAGGGATATATGTGAAAGAACATCCAAAAAGAAGTGTTACTAAAAGCATAACTTGGAGAGTTACAGCATCAATTGCTACTCTAATTATGGTATTTCTAGTTACAGGCAGTGTTAAGTTTGCTATTTCACTTGGCATAATAGAAGTCTTTGTTAAAATGACAATATATTATTTTCATGAACGAGCATGGAACAATATCTCTTGGGGTGTTCTAGATGAAGAATGAAGATTTCTTACGTCTTGTGGTTGTAGGTCATGTGGATCATGGAAAAAGTACACTTCTTGGAAGGCTTCTTTCTGACACTGGAAGTCTTCCAGATGGAAAGCTTGAATCAGTAAAAGCTTATTGTAAAAGTAATTCAAGACCGTTTGAATATGCATTTTTGCTTGACGCATTAAAAAATGAACAAGCACAAGGAATAACAATAGACGCGGCAAGAATACATTTTCAAACAAAAAAAAGAGACTACCTTATAATCGATGCGCCAGGACATATAGAATTTTTGAAAAATATGATAACTGGTGCTTCACGTGCCGAATCAGCTATACTTCTTATTGATGCTAAAGAAGGTGTAATGGAAAACTCAAAAAGACATGGTTATTTATTGTCTATGCTTGGAATAAAACAGATACTTGTATGTATAAACAAGATGGATCTTGTTGATCATTCTGAAAAAAGATATGAGGAAGTCAAACAAGAATATTCTAATTTCTTAAAAGAGATAGGTATAAAACCAAAAGGATTCATACCTATATCTGCATTTGAAGGAGATAATATAGCAGAAAAATCTAAAAAAATGGATTGGTATAAAGGAACTACTGTATTGGATTTTTTAGATAGCTTTGAAAAAAGCAAAGCATCTTTTGAAAAACCTTTCAGAATGCCATTACAGGACATATACAAGTTCACAGATAAAGGAGATGACAGACGAGTTTTTGCAGGAAAGATAGAAACAGGAAAGATAAATGTAGGAGATGAAATAGTATTTTTACCATCAAACAAGACTTCTAAGATAAAAACAATAGAATCCTTCAATACACCTGTAATGGATAGTGCTTTATCCGGAGAATCAATCGGGTTTACTCTCGAAGAACAGATATATGTCAAAAGAGGAGAAGTTATATGTAAAAAAACTGAGAAGATGTGCCAATCAAGTTCATTGATAAAAGCAAACATTTTCTGGATGAGCCATTCTCCCTTAACAAAAGATAAAACATATTATCTAAAAGTAGGGACCGATAAGGTCAAGATGAGACTTCGATCAATTGAAAGAATAATCGATGCAACAAGCCTTGATTCAAACAATAAGGAACAAGTTGAAAGACATGACGTTGCAGAATGCATTTTAGAATTGAATGATCCTTTAGCTTTTGATCTAGCAAAAGATATTGAAGAACTGGGACGATTCGTGATAGTTGATGAATATCTTATTTCTGGCGGTGGAATAATAACTGCTAACATGGACAAGAGAGCAAGCAAGATACAGAAACAGCTTCTTCTTAGAGAAGAGAAATGGGAAAAAAGCAGTGTGACTTTTGAAGAGAGAAGTGTTCGTTTTGCACAAAAACCATGCATGGTATTAATAACTGGAGAAAAAGAATATGATAAGAAACCTCTTGGAAAAATGGTTGAAAGAGAGCTTTTTGACCATGGAAGAAATGTATATTATGTTGGGATGAGCAATATTGTAAGTGGATTAAATATTGATATTAAAAAAAATTCATCAGAACATGTCCGAAGATTAGGAGAAATAGCAAATCTAATGATAAAATCAGGAACCTTAATTATCGCTACAGCAAGTGATCTGACCTATGAGGATATACAAATGCTAAAAATGATAGTTGGAGAAGACGAAATTAAAGTTATTAAAATATCTAGCGAAAATGGTGCATCAGACCTTTTATTAAAACCTGACATGGATATGAAAGAAAATACTATAGCAATATTAGAATATTTACGAGATGAGAGGATAATATTTCTACCATGAATGAAAACATTAAATGGCATGAGCATTCAATAAGTCTTAATGATAGGCGTAAATTATTAGGTTTTTCAAATAAGGTCTTATGGTTTACAGGTCTTTCTGGTTCTGGCAAATCAACAATTGCAAATGAAGTAGCAAAAAACCTTCACGATAAAAAAATATTGACCTTTGTCTTAGATGGAGACAATGTACGACATGGCTTGAATTCAGATATGGGGTTTAGTTCTAAAGATAGAGAAGAAAACATTCGACGAGTTGCCGAAGTAACCAAACTTCTTTATGAATCTGGAGTTACAGTGTTAGTATGTTTTATAAGTCCATTTAGAAAAGATAGGGATTTTGCAAGAAGTCTTATTGGAGATGATTTTATAGAAGTCTTTGTTGATTGTTCTTTGGAAGAGTGTGAAAAACGTGACCCAAAAGGACTATACAAAAAAGCAAGGAAAGGTGAGATAAAAGACTTTACAGGAATAGACCAAGAATATGAGAAACCAAACAGTCCAGAAATAACAATAAATACAGGAAAAGAAAGCATTGAAGAATGTGCTGAGAAAATAACTCAGATTTTATCATAACCCCAGAATTTGCCTAATTTTTATATTTTAATAAGATTAGTATTAATATAATATATTTTATATTGGCAATGTATAGAAAAATTTATATAAAGTTTAAAATCCTCAGATAGGATGATTTATCAATTTTTTTTAAAATTATTTTTTATACCTAAATTATTTAACTTAATCTTTATATGTGGGATGCCTAAGTCAGGAAGTACTTTTTTAAGAAAAACTATGGAAGAAATTACAGGGTATAAAGCAAGAAACTGGTTATTATATGGGGGAAGAAGAGAGCAAGAAATTGATTTTTTAGCGATCATGTTTAATAGTTTTGGAAATAAGATAATAACTCAGCACATTATAGGTCATGAATTTTCATTAAAAATATTTAAAGCTTATAATATTAAACCTATTGTTACATTAAGAAGTATATTTGATATTGTTATTAGTACAAGGGACCATTTTTTAAAAGAAAGTTGTGAATTATCACAAGCATATATTGAAAAAAATGAATTTTCGAAGCTTTCAAAAGAAAAGCAATATGATTTGATAATAGATTTGGTTGTGCCTTGGCATATAAATTTTTTTATAAGTTGGAAAAAATCAAAAGAACAATATAAAAATATTTTATTTGTTAACTTTGAAGATTTAACTTTAAAAAAAGAAAAAACTATTAATAGAATTCTTAAACATCTTGGACTTAATTATCCTCAAGAAAAAATTATTAATATAATTAAAAAAACATCTGGATCAAAAGGCACAAGATTCAATAAAGGTTTATCAGGAAGGGGTTTTAAAGAATTGAATAAAAATCAAATTGAAAGAATAAAACGATTTGCAAGTTATTATCCTGAAATAGATTTTACAGATATTGGAATTACTAATCAATAAATGATTTATGAGAATCAAATCAATACTTTTTTAAAAACAAAGCTCAAACCATTATTAAGATGAAAATAGCAGTTTTTGGTGCAGGTTATGTTGGTTTAGTTACAGGTACTTGCCTTGCAGAATTAGGAAATGAAGTAGTAATAGTTGATGTGAATCAAGAAAGGATAAATCAGTTAAATAGAGGTATAGTTCCAATCTATGAACCCGGTCTTGATGAATTAATAATAAGAAATTCAAAGGAAAAGAGATTAATATTTACTCTTGATGGAATTAAAGCAATTAAAAATTCTGAGATAATATTCATTGCTGTAGGAACACCTCCAAATGAGGATGGTTCAACAAATCTAACTTTCGTTTTGCAAGTCGCAAAAGAAATAGGGAAAAATATGAATTCCTATAAATTGATAGTCAATAAATCAACAGTTCCAGTAGGCACAGCTGACAAGGTAAAAAAAACAATCTCTGAATTGACTGATGTGGAATTTGATATCGTTTCAAATCCTGAATTCTTGAAAGAAGGAAGTGCCGTACAAGATTTTATGGTACCGGATAGGATAGTTGTTGGTATTGAATCAGAAAAGGCAGAAGAGATAATGGCTGACCTTTATTCAAGCATTGCAAGAACTCATAAACCTTTAGTTTTTACAGATATAAAAAGTTCTGAATTAATCAAGTATGCATCAAACGCAATGCTTGCATGCAGGATAAGTTTCATGAATCAATTAGCTCCTTTATGTGAAAAGATAGGAGCGGATATAAAAGAGGTTGCTAAAGGTATTGGTCTTGATGATCGAATTGGTCCAAGATTTCTCCAAGCAGGAGTAGGTTATGGAGGTTCATGCTTTCCAAAAGATGTTCAATCATTATCAGCAACACTTAAAGAATATAGATTGGAAAATGACCTTATTGAATCAATAGAAAAAGTCAATTCAAGACAGAAAGATTCAATTATTAAACGGCTAAAGATGCTGATTGGTGAAGATTTGAAAGACAAAACTTTTGCTATATGGGGATTATCATTCAAGCCTAAAACAGATGATATGCGTGAAGCACCATCTTTAGTGCTAATAAAACAATTATTATATGAAGGTGCAAAAGTTAGGGCTTTCGATCCAGAAGCGATGGAAAATACAAAACAATATTTTCCAGATATATATTATTCTGAAGACCTCTATGATTCAGTAAAAGGTGCGGATTGTATAGTCTTGCTTACTGAATGGGATGAATTCAGGAATCCTAGTTGGGATAAGATAAAAGAATCATTATCTTCATTACATATTTTTGATGGAAGGAACATTTATTCATCTAAAAAAATGATTGAGAATGAATTCAAGTATTTAGGTGTTGGAAAAAAATGAATGAGTTAAAGTTAACTGGTAGAAATAAGTTAGTTTATAATTGGATTCCAAAAAAAGTTAATAATCTTTTAGATGCTGGTTGCAATTTTGGTTATGCAACTTATCATTTTAAAAATAAATGTGAAAATTGTTTTGGATTTGATCCCTCTGTTAATGATATAAATAAAGCAAAAAAATTGTTTAATAATATCAATTTTCAGGTTTCATTCATGGAAAAAACTAATTATAATTCTGATTTTTTTGATGTTATAATTTTAGCTGATGTATTTGAACATGTCAAAGATGAAATCAAATCTTTAAATGAAATTTATAGAATTTTAAAAGATAAAGGAACTTTAATAATTACTGTGCCTCATAAAGGTTTATTTTCTATTTTTGATCCTACAAATTTTATATTTTATTTTAGAAAATATTTTTCTCAAATTTATGATTTTTTATTTTTCTTAAAAAATAAAAAAAAACCTGGAAAAAGTAAGCCTGGATGGGATAGTTTTCATAGGCATTATTCTTATAAAAATTTATATTCATTATTGATGAAGTCTTCTTTTAATGATCAGTTTATTGTTGAAAAGGTTCATAAATCTAGTTTATTTATTGGTGTTTTAACTATGTATCTAGATATTTTTTTATCATTATTATTTAATAAACCTATAAGGGATAAAATCTTATTACCTTTCCATTATTTATCTAATATTGATTATAAAATCAAATATGGGTTGTTTTCATATGATTTAGCTATTAAAATAAAAAAATGTGTTAATTAGTTCTGTTTATAAATTTTGTAAATATTTATAATATTTTAATCTTGAAAAAGAGATTATTAGTTTAAATCAATACTTTTTTAAAAAAAAGAAATAATCTTATTAATATGAAAACGGTTTTAGTTACTGGAGGAGCAGGTTTTTTAGGAAGTCATCTTTGCGAAGCATTATTAAAAAAAGGGAACAAAGTTATATGTGTGGATAACCTATATACCGGAAGCGAAAATAATATTTCTAAATTGTTCACAGATAAAAATTTTAGTTTCATCAATCATGACATAATTGAAAAATTAGATGTTGAATGTGATGAGATATATAATCTAGCGTGTCCTGCATCACCACCACATTATCAAAAAAATCCTGTTTTCACATTAAAAACAAGTGTTTTGGGAATAATAAATCTTTTGGAATTAGCTAGAAAGAATAATGCTAGATTGCTTCATGCTTCAACTTCAGAAGTTTATGGTGATCCCTTAGAACATCCTCAAAAAGAATCATATTGGGGAAATGTAAATCCTATAGGTATAAGATCTTGTTACGATGAAGGTAAAAGGGTTGCTGAAACGTTTTGTATGGATTATAAAAGAAAATATGATCTTGATGTAAAGATAATTCGGATCTTCAATACTTATGGTCCTAATATGGATAAGGATGATGGAAGAGTAGTAAGTAATTTCATAAATCAGGCATTGAAAGGTAAAGATATAACTATCTATGGGGATGGAACACAAACCAGAAGTTTTTGCTATGTATCTGATCTTATAGAAGGTATAATAAAAATGATGGAATTTAATGAATCAGGTCCTATAAATCTAGGAAATCCAAATGAATTTACTATGTTGGAATTAGCAGACAAGGTAATAGATTTAATAGATTCAAAATCAAAAATATCTTTTTCTAATCTTCCTGAAGATGATCCTAAATTAAGAAAACCAGATATAACACTCGCAAAAGAGAAATTAGATTGGGAACCAAAAATAAATTTGCAAGAAGGTTTGAAAAAAACAATCGAATATTTTAAGAAAGGAATTAATCAATAATTTTTTTGAATAATAAATAAAATTTTTCTGAAATATTTAATAAGCTTAATTCTTTGGCTTTAATCATAGCATTATCTCTAATCAAAGAATATTTCTTTTTATCTTTTGATAATTCATCTATGTTTCTTGCTAGAGCTTCTTCATCATCCACATCGATTAAGATACCGTCTTTTTTATTTTCTATTATTGCATTTGGTCCTGAAGTGTTAGATGCGATAACAGGGACACCACAAGCCATTGCTTCAAGCATTGCAAATCCATATTGCTCTTCCCAAATCTTGGTTGGAATTGATGGATAAAGAAATATTTTAGCTTTAGATAAAAATTCAGGCATTTTTTCATAATCAACCCAATCATGAACTTTGATATTCTTATTTCTTTTTGATATCTTTAATATTTTATCTTTAAGTGGTCCTTTTCCTAAAAAATGCCATTCAATATTTTCCTTTTTTAATATTTTGATTGCGTTCAATATTGTATCTATTCCTTTATGCTCACTTATTTGTCCAGCATAGAGTATATATTCTTTTTTCACCTCTTTAGGCTTAAAAAAATCAAGATTTACTCCTGATTGAGGTATAACAACAATATTTTTTGAAGATATTCCTTTTCGTATCATTACTTTTCTGACATCTTTTGTACCTGCGATAAATTTAGTGGTGTTTTTTAAGATAAATTTTTCAAAATATTTGAAAGGTCCATATGTGTTGATAAATAAATTATCCCATGAATAATTTAAAAAAGGAATATCTTGCTTTTTTGCAAATTTACAAGCTTTATATGTATTTATCATAAAATAATCATCTTCAGAAAGTATGGTATCTGGTTTGATTTTTTTAAGAGTTTTCTCCAAGTCTTTGAGATAATATAACCATTCATGGCCTGAAAAAAAAGAATCTAGTTTGTATATCTTTAAATTTTTTATTTTTAGATCTTCATAAGTTTTATTATCATATTTTTGCCAATTCTTTTGATGATCTTTCCAATATCTTGGCATTATTAGATGAATCTCAATATCTTTATGTTTCTTACACATCTCAATGAAAGGAAGAGAATTTCTAATATTCCCATTAGGATGATTGAAATTATAACCAATTATTGCTATTTTTTTCATTTTAATTAAAGTTTTTTATGAAGAAATCCCTTTCTTCAGGCGTTCCAAGAACCCAATTAGATTTGATATCACATATTTTTATTTTTTTCCCTTCTTTTATAAGTGCATTGTATAATGGTCCAACATAATATTCATTATTATGAGTTATATTATTATTTATAGCAGCTTTAGCTGCTTTTACAAAGTCTTTTCCATATCTAAAATAATATAATCCTGAAGAAGCATTTGTGGATATAGCTTTCTTTTCAGCAACTTCTTCAACATAGCTCTTATTATTTAGTTTCGCATAGCTATATCTTGGATCTTCGCTCTGAAAGCAAGGTATTATACCTTCAATTTCATCATTATTGATTTCAGGCTCTAGATTAGAAACAGAATATGTGTCTCCATTATATATTATTAGTCTTTCATCATTATCAATATATTTTTCTGCTTTAAGACAGGTTTCTGATTGTCCTCTTGTAACTTCTGGTATAGATATTATAGTAACTTTTTTTCCAGGAAGAATCTTTTTAATCTCTTCATCAATATTATAATTATCAACGTGTTCTTGCAAGACAACAAAGACATAATCAATGTCAAATTTTTCAAGATTTTCAAAGCTTTTCACAGCCCAATATGTCATTGGTTTTCCTTTCACATCTATAAGTGGTTTTGGTAGTTCAAAACCTACTTTGCTAAATCTTGATCCTCTGCCAGCAATTGGTATAACAATATTTATTTTCATATATTCTTCTCCTTATTGAAATATTCTGAGCATAATTCAATTCCTTTTGCAAGCATAATTTTTTGTCTGTTCGTGTTATCTGAATGCAAGGGTATCATAGTGATGAATAATAATCCTTCAACTATCTTTATCAAGTTCAAATCATATTCTTTAGAGATCTGTTTATCAAACCATTTTTTTAATCCATCATATTTTTTTGAATTGAAAAAAGAATAATTTATTACATATTCTGATTCAGTAATTAATTCTTTTTCAATCTTGAATAGGTCTGTTGTGATATAATCATACATGCCATTTATGCTATGTCTTAATTTTGCAATATCATATTTGATATCTCCATAAATTGATGTTTTTCCAAAGTTTCCTCTCGGATCAATAGTTTTGAATATACCTGTATTAATATCAAAAAGAATATTATTAAAGCAAAGATCACCATGAAGTATGGTAAAATTTTCATCTTTTGATAATGATTCCATCAGCTCATTTAGTTTTTTTTCATTTAATGAATTGAAAGGATTAGTGTATTTTTTTCCATTTATCATATAAGTTTTAACATCTTTAATATTAGGTATAAAATCAATCTTTTCAATTCTTTCTAAGGTTTTATTGATATACATTTTTTTCATGGATTCCTTGTCCATGGATGTTGAGAAATTATTTTTAACAAAAGATAAATACCTTATTATCTTTTTCATGATTATTTTCCAGTATTCGTTTGAAAGTTTCCCATATATGTAAAGCTCTGTAAGTGAAGGATATCCATAAAATTCTATAGAATATTCTGATGAATCATCAGAGATTGTATAATCAATTAATCTTGGTGAAAATATTCTAACCTCTTTAGGTATATTATTATACCAATTAATCTCCCAAAGTATTTTGCTATTATTCTTGCTCTTCTTTGTTATTATACCTTTAAATGGATCATAATTAAATGAATTGAAATGTCTTTTCCTCAAAAAAAATATTTTTGAATCTTGGTAATGGTTCAGATTTCCGGTATCAAGCCATTTTGAATTCTCATCGATCAATTCAAACAGGTATTTTGAGGAATATTTTGAAATTATTGATGCAAAAGATTCATCTTCATTTGAATTTTCTATAAGTTCTTGGAAATAAGATCCTTCTTTAAAATAATATATTCCTGTTATGACTTCACCTCCTATATATTCATCTGGTTTATCATGAAATAACTGAGTTTCGTTCTTATTTTCGACATAACACCAATTCTTTGAGTTATATAGGTTCTCTTTAGAGGTTATTAAGTAATCTATCTTTTTATTATGTTCTCCAAAATAGATAGTATCTCCAAGATTGATCAATATGCTATGATTATCATCTTTGATCTCTGAGCATGCTAATTTTATGCTTTCAAGAAGAGATAAAGAATTTTCAATATCAAGAAGAGTTATCTTTATATTAAAATTCATGAATTCTAAATATTTTCTAGTCCTTAAATCCTTTTTATCAAGAATTATTATCACTTGATCAATTTCTTTATTTTCAAGCTCTTCCAATATGTAATTAATAGTAGGTTTACCATTTAAAGGAATCATAAGATCATAAACATTAGGAAAAAGAGGATTTTTAGGTTTTCCAGCTCCGGGAATAATTGCTATTAGCTTTTTATTAATCATTTTTTAATTTAATTTAAATAAGAATATTTATATAGTTTTTTGATTTTTTTTATCCTCATGTCTATAAAAAAAAATTTAATTGTTGTAGATCCTTTTGATAATCTTGGTATTAGAGTAAATAATATTTTAAATTATTATAAAATATTTATATTAAATCATAAGCCAATATTTTATATTAGTGAGAAAATAACTATAAAATTAATTAGAAATTATCTTGCTATGTTTTTATATCATAAAATTAATCCTTTTAAGTTTAAATATGTATTAAGTTTAAATAAATTTACTGAAAGTGATATTTTATTGGATTTAAATGGGGTTCATAAAAAAGTTAATGAATTAGATTTAAGTAATTTTAAAGGAAAATCTTTTTTTCATCTTTTAGATTTTTTTTTTAATCCACTTGAAACTAATAATTTTTTGTTGAAAAATAACATTACTTATTTACTAGGATATAATTATCATGATAAATATTCTGATTTTTTTATGAAATATTATCCTACATTTAAAAATAAAGTTGTTTCTATCCCTTTCGGGTATCATAAAAGATTTCAACCATTAAATACTTTTTATAAAAGGCAAAAAAAAGCAGTTATACTCGGTTCACTTAATCCTATTAATGATCCTAGATGTAAAAAAGAAGAAATAAAAAGTTATATGGAGTTTTTTGGGAAGAATAATTTTATGCATCCTATACGATATAAATTAGCTTTTGATAGAGAAAATCTTTTATATCAAAAAGTTATTGATATTAGGTTGCCTGTTTATCCACAGACAAAAGATTTTAGCTATGATGCAGTTGAAATGATGAATAGGTATCAGATGTTCATAAATGATGAAAGCGTACTTAATTTTCCACCTGCAAGAACCTATGAAGGTATAGCAGCTGGGTGCGTAATGGTATGTACAGATAACTCGATATATAAGGATCTAGGTTTTATAAATAAGAAGAATTGCATAATGTTCAAGAAAGGAGATTATGAAGACCTGGTTAAGAAAATAAAGTATTATCAGAAGAATCAGAAAGAACTTGCAAAAATTCAAAAAAATAGTCTCAAATTAGCAGAAAATTTCACTCATGAAAAAATCGCTGATTTATTATATGAAGAAATCATGAAAAGGGCATAAGATGGTTATTGAGAATAATGTTATAGTTATAGACCTTGATGGAACTCTTTGTAAGCATAAATGTCCAGATGAAGATTATAGTGCTATATTGCCAAATGTAGAAATCCTGAATAAATTAAAAGAGTATAAGGATAAAGGATTTTATATCATAATTGATACGGCTAGGAACATGAAAACACATAAGGCAAATATAGGTAGAATAAATGCTATAACCTTAAAAAAGATATTTAGTTGGCTAGATAAGCATGAAGTTCCTTATGATGAGATACACACGGGAAAACCTTGGTGTGGTCATAATGGGTTTTATATAGATGACAAAGCAATCCGTCCATCAGAATTTATAGATAAAAGTTTTGACGAAATACATGAAATTTTAAAAAAAGAGATTAATTAAAAAACCTCATTATTTCTTTTTTGTATTTATCTTGAGAGAATTTGTCAGAGAAGCCATAATTTCTTTTAGCTGTTTTAGAATACTTCTCATAATCATCAAATAATCCTATTATCTTCTTGTTTATCTGCTTGAAATCTGAAAATATGAGGTCATTATCATCAACCATTTCAGGAATTCCTCCTCTGTCGCTTCCTATCACAGGCTTCCCATATGAGCATGCTTCAAGTATAACTGTTGGAAAATTATCCATCCAAACAGAAGGCACAATTACAATGCTTGCATCCTCATAATATTTTTCTAGCTTATCATGAGGTATTGAACCTAAAAGAGAAATATTCTTCCTCTCTTTTAATTTTTCTAGTAAAGGCCCGTTTCCTATAATATTCACCTTATATTCTGAAGATAATTTTTTCAATTCATTATAAGCCTTATCAACACCTTTAAGCTTGCTAATTCCTCCAACATAAAGGATTTTTTTATTATCAAAAGATTTCTTCAAATATTTATCATCAAACTTTTTATATCTTTCAAAAGTTATAGGATTGCTTATATTAATAACATTATTAAATCCATTATTGTCCATCCATTCTTTTAATCGTTTTGAAGGTGTGATAAATCCATAAATTCTTTTTTTCTTAATCTTCTGCAATAATTTAAACCATGATAAATAACCAATAAAAGGAATCTTTAGCTTAAGAGGAATACATCCATGACCAAAGCATTTCAATCCTGAAGCACCATCACATATTTTATAATCTTTCTTGTATACAGACCAACTGGTTGGACATAACACTCCATATGAATGAACGGTTTGTATAACCTTATAACCTTTGCAAGCATAAAGTATTGTAATTGGAGCTTCATTAATATTATGCAAGTGGATAATATCTGGTTCAATCCTCATGATCTCTTTTCTTATCTGCTTATATAGAAATGGATTAAACAGATATCTATTCAACAAAGAAGCATTTTTTTGAGGAATAAAAATATTTTTTTCACCACTTTTTTTATTATCAAAACTTAAGCTATAAACATCATTATCTTTTGAAAGAAGTTCAATAGTTCGATTGCATATGACTTCTGCACCGCCTATCCTATCTATGTAATCATTTATTTCAAGAATTCTCATTTTCATGCCACTTCCAAGCAGTCTTAACTATTTCATAAATATCCCTTTTAGGTTCCCAACCAAGAACATTTTTAGCTTTACTATAATCAGCAATCAATCTTGCAGGATCACCTTCTCTTCTTTTAGCAATCTCAACCTTGATATTTTTACCTGTGACTTCTTTACAGATATATATTACTTTCTTAACGCTAAATCCTTGTGAGTTTCCAAGATTGAAAAAATCAAAACCGATCTCATCAAGCTTTTCCATAGCAAGAATGTGAGCATCAGCTAAATCATTAACATGTATATAATCCCTGACACAAGTTCCATCTTCTGTATCATAATCATCACCGAAAATATAGATCTTATCTCTTGATCCATTAGCAACCTTAAGTATTAAAGGGATCAGATGAGTTTCTGGCATATGCATCTCACCAAGACTCCCACCCTCATCAGCACCTGACGCATTGAAATACCTAAGAGAAATAGATTTTAATCCATAAGCATGATTATAGCTTTCAAGAATGTTCTCTATCATAAGCTTTGAAAGACCATAATAATTAGTAGGTTTTCTTGGATGGATTTCATTAATAGGAACATATTCAGGTTCTCCATAAACAGCAGCTGTTGAAGAGAATATGATCTTCTTCACATCTTTTTCAAGCATAACTTCTAAAAGATTGATAGTATTTACAACATTGTTTTTGAAAAATATTTGAGGGTCTTTCATGGATTCACCAGCCTCAATAAAAGCAGCAAAATGAATCACAAAATCGATCTGAAAAGAATCAAACACTTCTAGGATCTTATTCTTATCATCTAACGAAAAATTATAAAATTTAGCTCTAGGATCTATCAATTTCTTATTTCCTTTACTGAGGTTATCAATAATAATGACTGAATATCCTTTATCAAGCAATATCTTCACAGTATGGCTTCCAATATATCCAGCGCCTCCAGTAACTAATATGTTTTTCATCTTCCTATTATCTCCTTTCTGAACTTATCCATAGATATGCTAAGATCGAAAAGATCCTTGTTCTTCAAGTATTCCTTCACAACCAATTCTCTTTTTTTCTTATCAGAATAAAGTTCAAGTATCCTTTCCTTAAAAACATTTATATCTGAATCTATAGGGAGGATGTATCTTGATAAAACTTTGTTTTTTCTTAGTTTCCAAGGAAAACCTGTAGAGGTTGTGATTATTGGAATACTACTAGCTGCGGCTTCCGCAGTTACAAGACCATAACCTTCATATCTTGATGGAAAAAAGAACAGGTCTGACATCCTATATATCTTATGCAAATCCGTGTCAGGTATGCCTGTAATGAAATAGATACCATATTTTTTAAGCTCTTTATAATCCTTAGGCTTTTTAGCAACACAAACCATCTTTATTTTCTTGTTTGAAACCTTTTTCATGGTTTCAGTAACTATATCATTTCCTTTTCCTGGACTCCAACGTCCAACAAAAAGAAGAAGAAAATCTTTTTTATCAAAATCATATTTTTCCCTTAAATCTTTATCATTAAATTTAACACTAAATCTGGATAGGTCGACACCAAGCCCGCAATCAACAATAGGTTTCTTTATATTTTCTTCAACTAGATGTTTTTTTGAAAATTCAGAAATTGTTAATATCTTATCACATAAACTTGCACCTTTCTTCTCAAAAAATTCTTTGATCTTAAATAAGATAACTCCTGCTAAATTTTTCCCTTTCCAAGCATTTGCGCAAGCTCTGGCAGTGCCAAAAAGGATATTTATCTTTCTCACATTTTTCAATGATCTAGCTATAGGCCAAGCATTAGCTTGACTAAATAGCACCACATCATACTTCTCAAGTTCTTTTCTATACCTTAAAGCAGTTAATCCGCCAAGAGAATCCTGAAGATTTATTTTTGATAAGAAGTTTCCAATAAGAGACTTTTCATAGACATAATCAAAACCTGATTTAGGTATGGGTTCAACAGTGCAATAGAAAGTAAACTTATATTCAGGTATCGAATTTATAAGATCTCTCCAGAAAGCATACATGCCACCAAAACCATCTTTTACACTATAAACAACTGCTATCCTTTTCATTTTCCAATTATTTTTCCTAACGATGAAACCATAGATAAAAAGTAAAGTCCAACAAAATAAATTATTATCAAATAAATATTAGAGAATAATAGTCCTAAAAAGATAATAATTTTTCTAGAATCATTTCTTGTTGCTAAAATAACTAAATATTTTACCTTATCCATAAAACTAGAAACCTTAAGATCTAAAAGATTGATTTGTACTTCTTTATCTTCAAGTATCCATTTTATTCTAAGATTTATCACAATTATAACTAAAATAAATATCAATAAGTAAAGCACCTTCATCAGTTCTGAAAAATATATACCTACAGAAATAAGAATAAGTATCTCTGCCAATATATCAGCTAATCCGTCAAAGAAACCACCAAATTTTGAAGTTTTCCCATAAACTCTAGCAACTGCTCCATCAAGAAGATCGAACATGTCAAAGAATATAAAAAGAAAGCTTCCAATCAAAGCAATAGCAAGATCTCCAATAGATATAAGATAAGCGCAAAAACCTGCAAATACTAAATTGAAAAGAACTATCCAATTAGGATGTATTTTTCTAAAACCAAATATTTTTATTAAAAAATAAACCATATGACGAAAAACATAATGGTCTATAATGCCGGTTCCTTTAGTTATTTTCTCATAAATCTTCATTCTAATTCTTTTACCATCTGCTCAAGTAATTTTATTATAGATTCAGCACTGTTCTTGAATTGGGTTGTCGAAACATTTTTTGTCCTTGAAAGATACACAACCTCGCAATGCTCTTTTAGAAAATCAAACTTTCCTTCCCAATCATCCCCCATTACAAAAATATCAACATTATTATCCTTAACATCTTTTATCTTCTGTTCCCAATTATCTTCAGGAATGACCATATCAACAAATTTTATGCTTTCAACAATCTTAGCTCTTTGATCATAAGGAATAATAACTTTTTTCCCTTTAACCTTATTTAATTCATCACTAGAAACCGCAACAATTAATCTATCACCTAATTCTTTAGCCCTTTCCAATAATTTCAAATGACCAATATGAAACATGTCAAAAGTTCCATATGTAATTACTGTTTTCATCTAAACATCCTCCTCTCAACTATCTCACAAATAATATGCCCTATCATTATATGTGCTTCCTGTATTCTTGGCGTGTGATCTGAAGGAACATTAAGAAGTAAATCAACACCTTCTTTCATAGCTCCTCCTTTTTCACCAGTTAGTCCTATAAAATAGCATCCTTTCTCTTTGCTTTTTTTCAAAGCTTCAAGAATATTTGCTGAATTACCACTAGTGCTTATTCCAAATACTACATCATTTTCATTTGCCAATCCTTCGATCTGTCTTGAAAAAACATAATCAAAACCATAATCATTTCCTATAGCAGTAAGTGTAGAAGTATTACAATTAAGAGCAATAGAGGCAAGGCTTCCTCTTTCAAGAAGAAATTTTGATATAAATTCAGTAGATAAGTGTTGAGCATCAGCTGCACTTCCACCATTACCCATGAAAATGACTTTTCCACCTTTTGAATAGCAATCAAGGATCTTATCACAAGCAACATTTATCTTTTCAACAAGCTTTTCATCCTGAAGCAATCTTTTCTTAACTTCAATACTATCTTCAATTAAACTAGCAACATCATTCATTTTTAATCTCCCAAGTTACAAGACCTTCATAATCAAAATTGAAAGGAACATGTGTAACACCTAATTTAAGAAGTTCTTTCAAAACATCATTCTTAGTATTGCCAGGACAATAGAAAAGCATATGCCCTCCGCCACCAGCACCAGTGATTTTACCACCAAGAGCGCCATTATTTAAAGCAGTATCATAAATCTTATCAATTTCAGAATTAGAAACCATCTTAGAGAATTGTTTTTTTAGTTTCCATGCTTTATCCAAAAGATTCCCAAACTCATCAAGCTCTCCCCTAAGAAGGGAATATTTCATCTTATCCATTATCTCTTTAGTTTGAAAAAGCGGATCCTTGTTCTTTCCTTTCTCATAATTCTTATTTTGATCGCCAATTATATCTCCAGAGTCCTTTCTTGAACCAATATGTACAAGCAAAAGATTTTTTTCAAGCTCAAGCTCATACTCTTTTTTCAATTTCAAAGGATTTACACGAACAAAATTATCACCTTTAAACTCTATATAGTTCAATCCACCAAAAACAGCTGCGTACTGATCCTGCCTTCCACCAGCATTCTTCAATTCTTCACGCTCAAGATTATATGCAAGTTCTGCAACTTCATAATCAGTTATCCTTTCATGCTGTTTCATATGATTAAAAAGACCAATGACACTCGCAAAAGCACTAGCACTACTACCAAGCCCGCTTCTAGGAGGAGCTTCAACATCAAGAAATATCTTATACTTATCCTTTTTGTTATAATGCTTCACTATAGATTTTATAAGATCAAGATTACCATCATAATCCATATCTTCAATCTTATCAAATTCAAGATCACAATCAAAATTACCGCTTTTAAAAACATACTTATCGCTTACTTCAAGACTAGAATATGCATATCTATTGATAGCAGCACTGATAACTGCGCCACCATGCTCCTTGCAAAATGGATCAACATCTGTTCCGCCACCACCAAAACTGATACGGACAGGAGCCCTAGAATTGATAATAATTTTCCTTTCCCCCATGGAGAAATCTAAAATAGCATTATTTATATGTGTTTCTAATTCTTATCTCGAACAACATATTCTATAGCGTCTTTAAGATCCTTAGCGATAAATGCGGATTCGACCTTATTTTCAATATCATTTCCTTTATCACCAGTCATAACAAGAATAGATCTTAGTTCAGCATTATCTCCAGCTTTCACATCAGCCCATTTATCACCGATCATATAAGACTTAGAAGTATCTATATCATGATCTTTGATAGCTTTCAATATCATTCCAGGATTTGGTTTTCTGCAATCACATGCTTTCTTATAATCTCCAAGTCCTTTCTCATGATGTGGACAAAAATAATAATCTTCTATACCAATCCCTTTTCTTTCAAGAACTTCCAAAAGATGATCCATAAATGAATGGAAGGCATTTTCATCATAATGTCCTTTAGCTATACCTGCTTGGTTTGTTATAATTATTATCTTATAGAATGGAAGCTTTTCCTTGATAAGCTTAAGCCCTTCAATAGCATTATCCTCAAATTCTAGATCCTCTAATTTATGAGTGTACCCTGAATCCTTATTGATGGTTCCATCCCTATCAATAAATATTGCTTTATTCATCATAATAACCTCTTTTCAAGCTCTAAAATATCCTTCTTGAATTCTTCATAAGTGTCAATAGTTCCTATATCAATAAAATAACCATCTGTCATAAAAGCAGTCATCTTCCCAACATATTTTGGGAAAACATCATTTTCTATTGATATAAACATATCCTCTTCAATCTTATCAAGAACTGATTTATTCAAGAGATAGATTCCCGCGTTGATAAAACCGGTAGGGTTTTCTTTCTCACTAAAACCCGAAACAATATCTTTTTCAACCTTTATGTTACCAAATCTTTTACCAACCTTTCTTATGATTAGCATACTGATAGGATTATCTTTATTCTTATGATTTTCAACAAATCCTTGAAGATCAAACTCAACCAATGTATCTCCATTAACCACTATGAACTCATCATCTAAAAGCTCATATGCATTCCTTATGGCTCCAGCAGTACCAAGAGGTTTTGATTCAACAGAATATCTTATCTTAATTCCAAAATCTGACCCATCACCAAAATAATCTTCAATCTTTTCAGACATATAACCAGTAAGAAAAATAATATCATCCACTCCTTTCTTCTTAAAATATTCAACAAGATAATAAAGAAAAGGCTTGCCATTTACAAGAACCATAGGTTTAGGTGTGTCATCAGTCAAAGGTTTTAATCTTGTGCCTTTTCCTCCAACAAGAATTGCTACCTGCATATTATTTCACCAATTTCTTATTTTTGAAAAGACCAAGGATAAACCCATACCCATAACATATATGCTGTATAGGTGCAAGGATAATTCCAAGAATTCCAAGCAGACATCTTGAAGAAACAATCATCAAAATACTATTCAATAATACGAGAATGAAATAAAGACCTATAACTCCAAGATATACATATCTTATGGGAGTAAATATTAAACTGAGTAACCCTCCAAAAACAAGACCTATCAAGAAAAGTGAAGGAATAACACTAAACCATCTGATAAGCTTTCCATGTTTTAAAGTAGGTCTACTTATATTATCTCCATACCTTTTCATGTTGATTGCAAATTGCCAAATTGATGGATCTTCATGATGCCATACTTTTGCATCAAGATTGTATAAAAATTTATACCCTTTTTTTCTTATTCTATAGTTCACTTCATTATCATCAGAAAGCACAAGCTTATCATCATAAGGGATCTTAATGAGGATCTCTTTTTTGTATATTGCGTTATAATTAGCGATGGATTCAGCAAACTCAATTTTCTTCTTTGAAAAAGCACTGCTTCCACCACTGCCTAAAAACGAACTCATATAGAAATTTATGATTTTTGCAATCACAGGATCATCATCATATATCAATCTTGGACCACCAGATCCAGCAATATCTTTCTTCTTTCCTTTAGATTCCATGATTTCAACAAGGTTCTTTAACCAACCTTTTTCAACCTTGCAATCAGCATCAGTAAAAGCAACATATTTAGCTTTAGAACTAGAATTCTTAACAACAAGGTTCCTTGCAAAACAAGGTCCATAAAAACCAAAATCTTTCTCATTAACAACCTTGATCAATATCTTGCTTTTCTTAGCAATATCCTTAACAATATCTCTAGTCTTATCGTTTGAGTTTCCATCAACCAAGATTATCTCAAAAGAGTCATTTGGATAATCAATCTTTGTAAGATTGGTTATAGTCTCACCTATATGCTTCTCTTCATTTCTTGCAATAACACCAACAGTGACAAAAGGGTTTTTATCTTTCATTTTTATTTCTTTAACATTTAATAAATTATCTATGATATATTAATATATCAGTTTTACCATGTCACAGGACATAGTCACGTGAACTTTATAAATAATCTTATCATTTCTATTTTTATGGTTGAAAATAATCTAGCTATCTTTCAAGGAAATAATATTAGAAGAGTTTGGCATGATAATGAATGGTATTTCTCAGTAATTGATGTAGTCCATGTTTTAACAGATAGTAATAATCCTAGAAATTATTGGTCTATGCTTAAAAAAAGAGAATTAGAACATGGAATTGAACTGTCCACAAATTGTGTACAGTTGAAAATGGAATCACCTGATGGGAAATTAAGAGAAACAGATTGTGCTAATACTGAATCCTTATTTAGGATAATTCAATCAATACCTTCCAAGAAAGCTGAGCCTTTCAAGTTATGGCTTGCAAAAGTCGGATATGAAAGAGTAAAAGAGATAGAAAATCCTGAATTAGCTCAAGAAAGAATGAAAATAATCTATAAGGAGAAAGGGTATAGTGATGAATGGATTGAAAAGAGAGTGAGAGGAATTTCCATAAGGCAGGAATTGACAGACGAATGGAAAAATAGGGGTGTAAATCATGATTTTGGATTTGCTATACTTACAAATGAGATATCAAAAGCTACATTTGGAAAAAGTGTTGAGGAATATAAAAAGTTCAAGAATCTTGAAAATGAGAATCTTCGTGATCACATGGATGACACTGAACTAATTCTTACTATGCTTGGAGAGAATGTAACAACAAGATTCACTAGGGAAAGGGATTCAAAAAGGTTCAATGAGTTAAAAAAGGATGCTAATGATGGTGGCAGTATAGCAGCTGATACAAGAAAAAATATTGAAGATCAGATTGGGAAAAGTGTAGTTTCGAATGAAAATTATTTAACAGAACCAGAAAAGATTAAAAGAAAAAGAATTAACAGATAATTAATATCATTTTTTCTTTTTAGGATTATCAACAGCTATCCTATTCACAAGCTCAGTGATCTCTTGCTGTTGCTTATCAACCTTAGCATATAACCTATAGAGCATATAAAACAAAACTATTATTCCTCCATATATCAATATGTCAACGCCTCTACTAAATCCAAGGATTCCAGCAGCATAAGTTAAGATCGGTTTTGAGAAGCTTACAGCTATAAGCACAATCCAGATTCCTCCCCAAAAAATAAATTCATTAAAACTAAAATTCTTATTCTTTCGCTGTATCATTACTCTACTAAAAGCAAATAACGCAAAAATTATAATCAAAATCTGAAATAGTTCCATCTTTATATCACCTTTTAAGTATCCATCTAAGAAGCATCCTAACACCAAGACTAAAGCTTCTTGTCCAATGCTGTCCTTTACCCATAGAGTAGTCAGTATATTTAATTGTTACTGGAACTTCCTTGAACCTTATCTTTTTCTTCTTAATCTCTCCAAGGATCTCTCCAGCATGCTCCATCCTATCACTGTTTATCTCAATTTTCTTCGCAGCTTTCCTGTTCATCACACGAAAACCGTTCTGGCTGTCTGTAAGCCACAATCCATAAAGAATATATACGACAAACCTTGCAAGCTTCAGCATGATTTTTTTCCCAGAATCAATGTTTTCAGCTTTTCCAAGAAAACGAGAACCAATAGTCATATCTACTTTATTATCAACAATAGGTTTGCACATAGCTTTGATATCAGACACCTGCATCTGACCATCAGCATCAAAATGAACAATTATTTCAGCATCATTTTCTAAAGCATAAAGGTTTCCAGTCTTTAACGCAGCACCTTGACCTCTATTGATTATATGTGTCAAAACAGTTGCTCCAGAATCATAAGCAACTTTTCCAGTATCATCTTTGGAACCATCATCAACAACAATTACATTAGTATAACCTGCCTTGATAAGATCCTTGATAACTTTTCCTATAGCAGAACCTTCATTATAACCAGGAATAATAACAAAAATTTTCATTTCTGCCTCCAGTAATCTAATATGTCTTTCAAGCTTTTTTCTATTGAAATTTTTGGTTTCCAACCAGTCAATGAAAAAAACTTATCATTATTACCTATTAGCTTATCAATATCATTTTGTCTAAAGCTTCTAGATACCACTTCTATTTCAGAATTACTAAAACCAAGCAAGATATCTAATATGTCTTTTCCAGAAAACCCTTTTCCAGAACAAATATTATAAATTTTTGAACATTCTCCTTTTTTAATAAGTTGATAATAAGCTTCAACAATATCTCTTACATCTGTATAATCCCTTATTGATAAAAGATTACCAACAGATATAGAACCTTTCTTATCATCACTTTTTTCAATATCAGCTATTTGGCTTGCAAAGTCTGAAGTGATAAAACCTTTCAATTGTCCAGGACCTATATGATTGAAACTTCTACTAATGACAACATCAACTTTTGGAAAATCGGAAATAATCTTTTCAGCAGCTAATTTAGTTTTAGCATATACAGATACTGGTTCTGTCTTATCATCTTCAGATAAAACCTCTTTTCCAATCCTTCCGTAAACATTTGAAGTGCTAGTAAAAAGAATCCTACATTTCAAACCAAGCTCATCAATAGAACTTAATAGATTTCTAAAACCCTCAACATTAACTTTTCTTGCCAATTCAGGATCTTTTTCACAGATCCCAACAGCGCTGATTGCAGCAAGGTGAAATATCCAATCAGGCTTCACTTCAGCTATAACCTCTTTTAATCTAGATTTATCTGTGATATCACATTCAATATAATTTGTTTTTTTGTTTTCTATCCCAAAAACTTCAACACCTTTATCATGAATAAAATTCTCAAGATGCTGTCCAACAAAACCATTTATACCTGTAATCAAAGCTCTCATTTTTTTGAAAGTCTTTTTAAATCATCCTCAACCATCAATTTAACAAGTTCATTGAACTTAACTTTAGGCTCCCATCCAAGAATCTTTTTCGCCTTATCAGATTTACCTTGCAAAACATGAAGCTCTGAAGGTCTCATGAATCTAGGATCTTGTCTTACATAATCTTTCCAATTATCAATACCTGCAGCTTTGAAAGCTTCAACAACAAATTCTTCCACCGTATGGGTTTCTCCAGTACTGATAACAAAATCTTCAGGCTTATTCTGTTGTAGCATTAACCACATTGCTTCAACATAATCTTTAGCATAACCCCAATCTCTTTTACTATCAAGATTTCCAAGAATAAGCTCATCAGCAAGACCAAGTTTTATCTTTGCAACACCATCTGTGATCTTCTTTGTTACAAACTCAATACCTCTTCTTTCAGATTCATGATTGAAAAGAATTCCACAGCAAGTGAACAAACCATAACTCTCTCTGTAATTGACAGTCATCCAATGGGAATAAAGTTTTGAAATCGCATATGGTGAAGTTGGGTGAAATTTAGTATCTTCATCTTGAAAATCATTGTTTGAATTTCCATACATCTCAGAAGTTGAAGCTTGATAGAATTTTGCCTTTGGAGCAAAAAGTCTCATAGCTTCAAGAAGTCTAGTGGTGCCAAGTCCAGTTATTTCAGAAGTAAGAAGTGGTTGTTTCCAGCTAGTACCAACAAAGCTTTGAGCAGCAAGGTTATATATCTCATCAGGTTTAGAAGTAATCACCGCATTATTTAATGATGCTTGATCACCAAGATCTGCTTCGATAAGCTCAATCTTATCTAATATGTGTTTTATCCTATCATAATTTGGAGTGCTAAGCCTTCTAAATATCCCATATACTTTATATCCTTTCTCTAATAGCAATTCTGCAAGATATGAACCATCTTGCCCTGTTATTCCCGTTATCAATGCTGTCTTACTCATTTTTTTCTCACCACACTATTAATCATTAATTTTAGATATCCTATACTAGTTTTGACTATATGTAATTTACTTTCTCCATGAATTCTTTTCTTGAAAGTTATGGGTATCTCTTTTACTTTAAGTTTTTCCCTATTTGCAATTATCAAGAATTCCATCAAGAATTCAAAACTATCCATCTTTGTTTTCTTTGATATATCTTTAGCAACTGAAGCTTTAAGCATCCTATACCCTGAAGTCTTATCTAAGATATCTATCCTAAATATTATCTTAAATATCTGGTTTATTGTATCGCTTAAGAAAACCTTCCATTTCTGATATATCTCGCTACTTGCTCCTTTAACTTTTCGAGACCCAATTATGATATCATAATTCTTTTTCTCAACTTCTTTTATGAAATTGGGAATCTCTTCAGGCATGTGATTAAGATCAGCATCCATTGTTATTATATAATCAGAATCCTTAATAAGCGAAAATCCTTTTCTAAAAGCATTACCAAAACCTCTCAATCTTTTAGAATAATTAATCTTGACATTCTTATCATCAGAAGTCAGTTTTTTAAGATTAGTATAAGTCTTATCATCTCCATCAATGATATAGATACAATCAAAAGAAATCTCTCTTATCTTTTCAAGAGTTTTTTCCAACCTCTTATGAAGAATAACAATGTTCTTTTCTTCATTATATGCACATATAAGTATTGTAATCTTTTTAATTTTCATTATTCAACCTCAATAATATTACTTGATTTTCATTAAATATCTGAATACTATTATTTTGAATATATCCATTGATAAGATTTTGAGAAGGTATAATACTTATAAGCTCTATTCTTGGACCGTCTGCTTCTGCAGGATCAAGCCTTGCCAGAACTTTTCTATAATCAAGACCCGCTTCCTTGACAGAATCAAGATAATTATTATCAGTAATATAACAATTCATACCTAGATCTCCATAACCCTCTAGTTCCATCTGATCCTTATAATTGAAACATTGCTGTTGTGCTTGGATACCATATGATTCAATAAAAATGTAAGAAACATCATATTTTTCTATGAGTTCTTTAACAACCTCTGTATTATTAGAGAAAAGCATGATAGCAGCGTCAGCATTCCTCTCATTGATATCAACAAAAAGATTCGCATGGGTTCTTCTACTAGTAACCTGTTTTATACCGGAAACTCCAAACAATGCAAAAGAGCTTTCAGGATGTAGTGACAGGACAACAGCATCAGGATCGTTTTCTTTCAACCAATCACCAACCTTTTGAAACGTATCAACTTGAGGACTTTCAGTAAAACCTATCTGGGTCCATTTATTGGTCTTAAAAGCATTTATTCCAACCAATATATTCATCAGAAGTATCAAAGATATCAATGCAATAACTATTGGTTTATAATTAGTATATTTAGTTTTTATATTTATTATAGCGTTGAAACCTGCTGCGATAAATATTATAGATGAAAAAACAAGATATACTGGAAACCTATACCATCCAAAACTTGTTCCAAAAAGAGGCATGGTTATAATAGGATGGATTGTCGCAAGAAATCCAGCAAAGAAAACTATGAGTGGAAAATATTTCTTTTTTGTAAATGTGTAATATATTCCAAATAACGCAACAAGAGAAAATATGATCTTGATTCCTGAACTAAAATTGAAAAAAATACCTGAAACAGTACTTATGATTTTTCCAAAAGTCAAGCTTTGAACACCACTAGCAGTATACTCTTGCCATGGATTAATAGTGTGCAGCTTATATTTGAAAAGAACAGGCCCCCAATAAAATATTAAAAATATTGGAAGTCCAATGATAAAACCTAAAGAATAATATGCGTGATCAGTAAATAATTTTTTCCATTCCTTATTTTTCTTTTTTGCAATTAGTAATCTTTTAGCGATGTTAACTAATGCTAATATCGGAATTCCTAAAACTATTAATATTGATTGGACTGAACCTATTGCATACAGAAGTCCTCCAATCATATATTCTTTTTTATTTTTTGAAAAATAATAGAAGTATACTGTTAAAGGTATCATAACTGCAGAAGCAAATGCGCTTGCATGAGTAAATCTAAAGCTTGCACCATAAAGAATTGCAAGGATCAATCCAGTTGTTTTCGACATGAATCTTTTCCCAAGAAAATACATTATACTCATTGATGTCAACGTCATGATCGCTGAAAAATAGATGGTTGTACTATAAACGCTTAAACCTGTAATCTTAGATAATAACGCAACCAAGAAATGCATGAATGAAGGATAAAAAACATATTCTTCTTTGAAAATAGGATCTTTCCAAGGTTCTAAAGTATTATCCATGTGATGGATTATCCCTTGGTGAAAATAAACATCCCCTCCATATATAGGTCCTGGTAATTGATGCAAGCCACTAAGAACAAAAACTTGGATGATAAATACAATAATTAGCGAAACTAAAAAGGCCTTATCTTGCCAATCAAGATTTTTGATCTTTTTCATAATTTTTTCCTTATTCATTTTTTATCACCAATAATATAACACCTAAAATAAACGGTTGAATAAGTTTAACCTTGAAAGGTTTTCCAATTTCTATACCAATTTTTTTCAGATCTTTTCCAGAGAAAAATATCTGTTCAGTCCAAGGCCAGAATCTTCTTAATAATCTTGGACGGGTAATCCAATACCAGATTATCATGTAAGAGAATTTATACGGTACGCTTATCACTGAATAACCATTCTTTTTTGTAACTTTCAAATGTTCTTTTACAATATCTATTGGTTTTTCGAAATGCTCAATCAATCCTTGACTCCAAACAACATCAAATTTCTTTTTTATCTTTAGATCTGTACAATCATCAATAAGAAACTCAGCATTGCTTATGCCTTGCATTTTAGCATTATTTTTAGATATCAAAAGAGCATTTTTTGATATATCAATTCCAGTATAACTTGTTATATCCTGGCATAATGACAATCCTAATGTAGCGGTTCCACACCCAAGCTCAACCATTTCACTGTCCTTATTCAGATATTTTTTTAGAATTCTTCTAAAGAATAGGTTATAGACTTCTCTACCTAAATCAACCATTTTTTTCAAAGGAGATCTTCTTTCCTTCCATATACTTTCCCATTCTTTTTCTTGACTCATTGCATAATCACCACAATTCCTAAGATTATCAAACAAATACTAATCATCTTGCTCTTATTGATAGTTTCACTAAGCTTGAATTTTGAGAGTATCATAACCCAGATATAGGTCATGCTAGTCAATGGATAAAGTATTGTCAGATCAGTATTTTGAAGAAGGTATATGTAAAAACCAGTTGATAAAAGATACAAAAAGATCCCTATGAAAAGATTGATGTTCAAGAAACTAAGAAGATTTCTTGAGACTTTACCGCTTCCTTTTTTCAAGTAAAGGCTTCCAAAAGCACCAAGCCAAGTAGCTATGAACATCAAGGAAAGAATAATTAATTTCATCTTTTAACCCCCAAAAGACCAATACCTAAAATTATTAAAAATATCCCTAATATTTTTGAGATCCCTAATGATTCACCAAGAAGAAAATATGATGAAAGAGCAACCCAGACAAAGCTAAGACTGATCAATGGGTAAAGGATTGAAAGCTCTCCATCCTTTAATGCAACTATAAACATCAAAGTGCCAAAGCCATAGAAAGCAAGACCAAAAAAGACGAAAAGATTGAATATTCCACTAACCGCACCTTTTTTCATCAAGATTTGAGCAATAGTAGTGATAAGAGTAAAAAGTATAACTAAAACTATACTTCTTATCCGAGTCTTTCTCATTTTTCCCAATTAACTTTCCAAACGATTATCCTAGCACCCGTGACATCTCTTACATCACTGAATTTTTCGAAGTGATCAAGGCCTGCACCATCATAATAGAAAAGCTTATTGAATGTGCTTCCTACAAGTTCATAGTGCATAAGGATGCTGTAATAATTGTTTCCTTGCTTGATTAGGCTTGCACCAATAAAGCTGCCGTCACTTCCAGTCAAAACTTTACCTTTTTCATATTCATCCATAACAAAAGTTTCATTATCTACATAAGAGAATCTTTTAGGGTGAAGGTTTCCATCTTGAGTAGGGATGTAAGCACTCATATTATCTGATTTATTTATAATAAGTCCTGACTGGCAAACTATCAATTCAGTAGTTTCTTGACATGATGATAATCCTGATGCATAACTAGGCCAAGGAGCAATCCAAGTATTAGCGCTTCTTCCTTCGCTAAGTGGCTGGATACCATAATAAATGTCGCTTATTTCAGTATCGTTGAAACCTAATTCTTTTAATTTTGAATCAAATTCGGATCTTGGGAGATTCCTGTATTCGTTCCAGATAAGAGCACGTCTAAAGTCCCAGCTTCCAAAATGAGCCCAAACACCGCTTTTACCGATCATATCTTCACTAGTGATATAATAATTTTCAGGAGCATCACACTTAGTAAGTGCAATCATCTCATTAATTTGTGAACCAGATAATCCATTATCTTCAAAGATATCTTTTGCATCATCTTCATCAGATTTTGTGATCTCTCTTAATATATCAACGCTTTCAATAGTTGAAAAACCATATTCTTGTAGTTTTTCAAAAGCATTATTTGAACCGCAATCAAGCATGTTAAGAATACCTATAGATTCTTCTTCATTACTAGTAAGCAAGCTTCGTCCAATCCAATGAGCCATCGGCGTGTTCTGGCTTGCACCATCAAAAGTGACCGCTCTGTCTCCTATAGCTTTGAACCAGTGACCAAAATCCCACCAAGAATTGATTATCGCGTCAGGTGCTGCTTCTTGATTTATCTTATCAAGGCTTTGGAACCATCCATCATTCATGCTAGGAACTTCATTTAGAGCAGTAGCATTAGCATCCTTTATAGGAGCAATTAATAATAGTAATAGTAATCCTCCAATAAGGATCGATCCAATTTTTTTGTTAAGATCAAGCTCTTCATCAACCCAATCGATGATGTATCTATAGAATTTTCCTATAGCAATACCATAAGCGACTCCAAAAACAGGAACCATAAGCAGTAGGAACCTTATACCCTTTGTTGTCGTATAGACTGTACCAAGGAACCATATAGTAAAGAATACTGCGTACTTGATATCAATATTTGTTTCCTTGTACAATAGGTAATATGAAAGTATTAATGCAACAGGGATTCCAAGGAGAATAATGAATTGAGTTACTGAAAGCTTTGCACTAAAGCTTAATAGAAGTAGTAACCAACCAAAGCTTCCACCTAAAAATCCAAGATTTTTCTTGTTTTTTGTGCTGCTGATTGTCATTATCATTCCCATAAGTGCTATTATGAACATGAATTTTCCACCAAGACCATTTATGATACTATTAAGGCTAGCAGTATTAAGTTCGGCAACTGTAGTAAAAACATTAGGCCAAAGGTCTGCTTTTGCAGAATCTTGAATCGCAAGACTATTTATAGGGGCTAATGTGGCTTTTGCTACAAAAAATAAATTTCTACCAAAAATAGTTGCCATTATAGATGTGGAAACAAAAAAAGTACCAAGTATCATCAAAGGATTTTTTACGTTTTCTTGTGAAATATAATTTTTGAAACCTTTTTTTAATTCATCTCTATGTAGTATTCCATAATATATAACATATCCAATCATAGAGATTAAGATAATGTCAAAGATATACCACCACGCGCTCCATGCAAAGCTGTATATTCCTGCTGTAAGTCCAGCAAGACTTGCAAGAGTCAATTTTTTCTTCAGATCTTTATTTTCGAAAGCTTCTATGAAAAGCCAAGAGATCATTAAAGGAAAAAGCACATTATACGCATCAGTATCGCTGAATCCTGCAGGGGTTCGTCCTAAGAAAACTGAGTGAAGTCCAACAATCATTCCCGCAAAAAAACCTGCGAGGTTTCCACCAGCACGTCTAGCAATAAAAAATGCTGGAATAACACTAAGTGCTGAGATTATAACAGGCATATAGAAAAATGAACCCATAACGCTGATATCTGTAAAAAGATTAAGGAATTTGTGCCAGAATGTGCTTAGCCAAACGTGGAAGCTTGCACCTTTCAAATTATTTGACATTTTTTTACCTATTGGTGCATACATGTGAGTGTCTGTAGGAACTCCTTCAATTATATCATCATATGCATGGCCTGTCTCAATCATATTCTCAACTTGCCTATAGTAATAATAAGGGTCGATTGCTAAAAGATATGTGTTGCCATCTTCATCTTTGAACTGATCTCTAAACATTTTTGCATTCTCAACAACTGCACTTTCTATATCGGCTTTATTGCTTTCAAGAAATGTCGCATAGTTCTCATTGATCATATTATTCTTATTAGATGTAGGGAGGTTTGGATATTGCTGGTTTATTTGGGAAGCGATATTACTCTTTATGCTTGATTCGATAGAGTTTCTAGCCCAGTCTTCAGTTATTGGGAGGTCTGAAGGGTAAAGCCTGAAATGGGCTGCAAGGATTATTGGGATTATGAGTAGAATAAGGTATGCATATTTTTTTACATAATCGTTATTTACAACTTTTTTGTATCCATCTTTGACTTTTGAAAGATCGAGCTCGATCTCTTCATTATTATCTTTAAAATTCTTATTTTTTCTAATGTTTTTTTTCATAATTACCCCCCAGCAATACGTATTAGAAATACTTTTTCACATTTCTTTATAAAGTTTTCTAGTGAATGGCACAGTCAAATTGATAAAATTATAATCGTCACCACCTGCTACTGCTGCAATTGCATAGCAATTGCAGTTGGTGTGACGGAAGCTTTGTCTTTTTTTGACAAAGTGAAGTAGAGTATAATTTTTCAATAATCTCAACTTGACTCAATTCTCGTGAATAAATATGTATCAGTTAATTTTATTAGTAAAAACAACATTCCTTACAAATCATAAATGGTATGTAAATATGGTAAATCCTAGAAAATTTGAGGAAAAAAGTCTTCTAAGCAAGAAGCTCAAATATGAGATTGATAGGCAACAAAATCCTGAAAAATATGAAACAAATTGGAAATCTCTAGTTTTAAAATGTGCTGCTGTAGCAACTCTTATACCTTCTGTTTGTTTTGGTGGAACCTATCTTTTTGATTCTTACAAATCTGGCGAATTGCCTTCTTTTGTCTATAGAACAGGGTATGAGATCGAACGAACTTTTGATAATGTCAAGGAAGGTTTAGGGAAAATAGTGGATGATATAATTTCTAATAAGTAATTTACATAAAGTAAACTAGGATTTATTAAAACAATTGATTTTTATATTTCAAAATATTACTTATTATTTCAAAGTGGTTAAAATGGTTCAAAAATTAAAAGGAAAACATGGACTCGGAGAATTGCTCAGAAAGTTTCATATTGTTAAAGGTAATGATCCGGGAGTTTCAGCTAATCATTTTTACAAAGCTCATGCTGCTGATGAAAGAAAAAGACAGATAATTATGAGAGATCATCCTAAATCTCAAGGTTTTCTTGACAATTCTACCATCCAGTATTGTCTTTCTCTTGCTTCTGCAATGATATTCACTTCAACATTAACTTATGCTGTTGGTGCTTATACTATAACAAAAAAACCTGAATTGTTTTCTAAGATTGCAACTCCTATAGTTCAAACAGCTGAAAAAGCTTCTAATAGTGCAGAAAATGTATTGGTGGAAGTTGAGGAAAAAATAAATGAATCTCCAGAACTAAAAAGTGTTATTGCAAAAACTAAAGAGAAAGTAGAAGGTCTTGAAAATATCTTAAAAAATAATATTGTCAAAGAAGATGCTAAGGAAACTATTCCTTCTTCCCATGTGGCTAAACCTGTTCTTGGAAAGACTTCTATAAATCTAGAATCGGACGGAGAATACACTTTTAAGACAAAAGTTGCTAATCCTTCTATAGATAGCAAAGTTTCCTTAATAATCGATTCGAATGGTGATGGAATATATTCAAGAGATGAGATAGAAAGAGGAAGAGATCTCAAGATAGTTGATGGCTATGCAATCTTAAGCGATATAGATGTAGCTAAAGATAAGATTGCTAACGTATTAAAAAATAGCTATATCAAGCTGAAAGGAAAAACAGCTCAATCAGCAAAAGGAATATCTATGTTTGCTAAAAATTATATGAATTTATTTGCAAAAAAGAAAGAAGGTATATCTCCTATAGGAAAAGAGAAGACTTATTTTGCAAGAGTAAATTCTTCAATGACTAATAATGGTCTAAAAGATGTGCTTCTTGGGTCAAGTCAAGATGTCTGGAAATGGAAAGACCGTGCAAAAGAGCTTAATAGGATGGTTGATGAAAATAATTATGATAGCTCGACATTAAGATCATTAAAAGAGAATCTTTATTCAAACAAGACTTATCTTTCTCATTTAAGCAAAGAAACAGGATCTGTATTAGAACTTGATAAAAAACTTCAACAAATTTAACTAAATAGTTATCATTTCTAAATAGTAACAAAATAGAAAGCTTTATATAGTAATCTACCTTCCTTTTCTAAAAGATTTTCATCAAAGAGTGACAACAATCAATTCAACAAAGCACTTTTATGTGATGAAAACATAAAACTTTCACCCGGGGTTCAAAAATGAAAGAAAAACCAAACCTATACCATATGCCAGATAAAAGAAAAAATCATATTTCTAAAGAAGATTCATTTATGGCTAATGCAGGATATAAAACTTTAAACGACTTGATAGATGGAATCATCGACCATGATCCCATAAAAACAAACTATTCAAGCGAACAATCTCCAAATAATATTCACGGTGCATTATATGAGATGCTTGACAAATATACTTCAAGAGAAGGATTGACAAATGATGACGTAAGCAGTATAATCAACAAACTATCAAATCAAGATGAAAAAGAAATAGCAACTGGATTAGCATCAAAACTTTATGATGGTGTAAACATAACACTTCAAGAAGAACCAGAACAAACAAAATTTTATTCAGGACTAAAAACCGGAGTCAAAAAAGCAGTTGCAGCAGGTCTTGCAGCAGCAGTGATTGCAACAGCAACACTAGGAATGTACGGTAGCAATTCAAATGCTATAGCTTCAGAGCCTCAAGCAAAAGCAACAACAATAGAACATAAAATTGATGTAAGTTATGAAAAAGGCGTATCAAAGCCTAAATCGCTTAAAGAAGATAAACAAAGTGATTATGAAGCAGTAGTTGATGCATGGGCAAAAGATTCTTCTAAAGGAAGACACGTATCTAGCAAAGTGGATCCAAAAACAATGGAACCATTCACTGAAAAAGACCAAACATATTCTGTTCCAGAAAGAGGAATAGGAACATTATACTTCCAAAAAGGTAAAGATGAAAAAATAGACGGAATAAATGTAGGTATTTCTGATGGTCTCTATAAGAAAGGAACTGAATTCAAGATAAACTACGATTCGAATAACGATAAAAAAATCAATGATTTAGATAAGCCTATAAGTTTTAGTTCAGATGATTTCAAAAAAAGAAAAGGAGAATTCTATATTGATCTAAGCAAATATGAAAATGCTAAAACTTTTGATTGGGAAAAGGGCAATTTTGAAGTTGCAGTAAAATTTAATGATAATATTTTAGCAAGTGTTTATGGTGGTGCTGGGAAACTAGAAGCAAAACCAAAACCAATCGTTAAACCAGCGCCAAAACCAGAGAAAAAACCAGCTGTACCTGCTAAAAAAGCAGAACCTGTTATATCTTCAAATATTGCAGATGAAACTGCAAAAGATCTTGGAGGACAATTAGCAAGCATGATCCCTTCAGAATTTGAGGTTGATCAAATTAATGATGGAGTCAAACCTTTATTATATAATGTAAATATAGATGGGCCTAATATAATTGGTTTATTAGATGAAAGAGGTGAAATAAAGTCAACTTTTGATTTTTTTAATGATGCATTATATTTGAATGAAGGAAATGTAACAAGTTATAATTCAGCAGGATTTAATGATTTTTTAATTAAAGAGCTAGGTTTGAATTCTCAAGAAGCATTAGTTCTAGAAGCATATTATAGTGGAAAATCTCAAGATTGGCTTAAAAGTAATCCAAGTAGTCTTGATGCATTAATACCAATACTAATACAACAACCAAAAAAATTCAAATTAGGAGATAAAATAATAGGATTTAATATCAAGAGGTAATCAATATGAAAAAGATAATAGTTCCAACAATCGCAGCACTATCACTGTATTTAGGTGGATGCGCAGCTACAACAACAAAAGGTGTTGTTGATCTAGGTCCGCAAAAATTAACAGCACAAGAACTGCAAGTATCACAGCAAGAAGCAGAGCTTGCTTCACAAAAATTAAAAGGATTAGAAAGCACTCTTAAAGCTCATGCAGCGAATAATAGTTCTGCTAATGCTAAATTAGTAGGAAAACAGCTAGAATACAAGCATAATGAAGTTGATGATTGGGTAAGAAACAATTCACACTTACTAGACAGGAAAGGCATAACTCAAGCATATTTATTGAATGATTCTCAATTACCTTTAGAAGAAGGTAAAAGTGAAAATCTATTTTTAAATTATGACTCATCTAGACAATTTGATGGAAGAGACATGGCATCAGCAATGATATTACATAAAGAATTACCAGAAGATTATGTTAATGCAGGATTTCTTCCAACAGTAGGACTAAATCTAGAAAATATATTGAATTTTTCAAATGGAAATGGAAATATATCTATGAATTTAAAACAGATTGGAAGTTTTGAAGATAATAATTATGAGCTTGAAATAAATTTTGGAACAGAAAAATCTGAATTGACATATGAACTTGATGATTTTAATGGATTAGTCAAAAGATTAAATGAATATGCTGTAAACACATCTTCTGGTGCGATAATAGCAAATGCTCCTGGAGCTTTGGTTGGTGCAGGATATACTCTTGCTGGGGACTTAATAAATCACTTTTTTGGAGATGATGAAAAAGAACTTTCAGATATTTTAGATGAAAACGAAAATAATTACAAAAGTTTTCCAGTAACAAATAAAACTAATAAAAGAGATTATGCATTAAGCCAAGTAACACAGCATGTAACAACAAGCGATGCATCTTTTCAAAATGGTTTCCCAACAGAACCAGTCAATCAAGCATTAGTATTGGATTATGTAGGTGTTGATGGTAAAACTGGAACAACAGTAATAACTTTAGAAGATGGATTTACTGGATATGAGAAAACACCTAATGGGGTAATATTATCTTTTAATGATCCAACGGGTGATAAATATTCAACTATGTTTGCATTTGATGCAGCAAAACTGACAGGATCCTATCTTTTAAGATTAAGTGCAAAAGATCAGTTTGGCGGTAAAGATTGTCCAACCTGTGAAAAGCCACCAGCAAATGAAGTTGGAGGTGGATTAGTTGGTAATGATGGTGGTGGAGCAGTTCCACAATTTACAACACCTATTAACTACTAAAGAAATAAGATCATTTTAATGGGGGAAAAATGAAAGGAAAAATAGCAATATACATCATGATGATGTTTGTATTTACAGCGTTCGCAAGCGCTACAGCATACATAAATCATGATTTCAACGTAAATAACGTTAGAGCAGTAGTATATGACTGCCTAGATTCAACATGCAGCGAGGTTAGCGGACCATGGTTCGACCAATCAACAACCAATGGGGAGATAACAATACCTTATCCAACAGCATTAAGGACTCCTAATGGATACGCAACATACTTCTTTAGTGATAGTTATATCCCTCAAGAATATCATGTAAATTGGTATGGAACAGGTACAGCAGATTTTCCTTTCACAATAAACTTTTACAAAGTATCAACATGCAGAGCGCCAATAATGGACATGCAGATAATAAATGATGCTTACGCAAACGAACCAGTAACAGTAGAATTCAATACAAGCATTGGTGCAAGTGTATACAGTGCTTTTACCGAAGCAGATAATGGTGTAAGTTATGTTCCTCCAGAATTCATACTAGATCATTATTCAGCAGATACAGAGATCTTATTCCAGATCCTAGATGAGAATGATAATATAATATCAACAGAACTAAGATATATGGATATAGACCATTCAAACCCATTATTCATGGATGAAGTTAGAAAACTAGCATTCACTTGGGTTCCAGAAATGGATGGAACTTACACAGCACAGATAACAAGCTTTGTAACAGATGATCAATGCTTAACAAGCGAACCAGAAAGTGCAGGAAAAGTTTTCACAGTACTTCCCGACAGACCACTTGATGAGTGCTATACAATCCTAAACAATCTACTTATGTCAAGCGTTAGACCTACTGAAGGAGAAGAAGTATACTTCACATATGGTAAGATAAGCAACTACATGGCTGATGAAGATTCATACATAACTCTTCCAACAGATCTAACATTAAGAGTATATAATGAAGGAACGCTTCTTGAATCTGTAAGCTTTTCAAACCCAGCAAACAGTCAAGCAATCAACCCTGAAGAATATAGTTTTTATCACACTTTTGAAAACAGCGGAAGCTATCAATTAAGCCTTACAGGAATAGCAGACAGCCCTCTGTGCGTAGGAAAAGTAAATACTGATGACACAGTATACTTAAACCTCTATATAGAGGACCCAGTATGTGTTGAAAACTGGGTAAAAAACACTAATCCTTGCCTTACAAACAATCTTAGATTAATATCATATACTGATATTAACAATTGCGGAACAACAGATAATTTACCAAGCGATGCAGGAACATATGAAAATTGTGATTTTTGCACACCTAACTTAGTATATACTGATTGGAGTGCTTGGACAAATGTTGGTGCATGCCTTACAAATGACACTCAAAAACAGGAAAGAAGCAGAACATTATACGATTCTAACTATTGTGGAGAAGTAGATGATGAAGTTTTCACTGAGACAAGGTTTGTACCATGTGACAGTTGCACACCAAACTTAGTGAACACTACTTGGAGTGTTTGGGCAGACTTTGGAGTTTGTCAACCAGATAACACTCAACAGCAAACACGATACCTAACACAATATGATAGCAATTATTGTGGTGAAGTAGATGATATGGTTTTTACTGAATACAGAGATGTTTACTGTGATTACTGCACTCCTGATATACAATCAGTTTCTACAGATTGGATTCCAGTAGGGGACTGTGTAGATGACATTCAGATATATCAAAGTATCGAAACAATATATGATGCTAACTATTGCGGAGAATTTGACAACTTGACAAATATCTTCAATAAAGAAGTTCCATGTGACAGTTGCACACCAAACTTAGTGAACACTAGTTGGAGTGACTGGGTAGATTATAATCTTTGTCAACCAGATGACACTCAAGAACAGATCAGGTCATTAACACAGTATGACATCAATTTCTGTGGTGAAGTGGATGATGTGATCTTCGATGAATACAGAACCATCTTTTGCGATTACTGCACTCCTAATCTAGTGAATACCACTTGGACAGATTGGGAAGATATAGGTGTTTGCCAACCAGATGATAACCAATTACAAGGAAGATATCTAACACAGTATGATAATAATTTCTGCGGTGAAGTTGACGATGTAAGCTTTGAAGAATACAGAAATGTTTCATGCGATTATTGTACTCCAAATCCTATCTATACTGATTGGACTAATTGGACTGATGTTGGTGTTTGTCTTGCAAATGACACTCAAGAACAATCAAGAAGCATCATATTATATGATGATAATTATTGTAACGAATTTGATAATCAAACAATAACAGAGACACAATTTGTATATTGTGATTTTTGCACTCCAAACATGACTAATACTACTTGGAGCGCTTGGACAAATGTTGATGTTTGTCTTGCAAATGACAGTCAAGAGCAGATAAGATATTTGACTCAATATGATAGTAATTATTGTGGTGAAGTTGATAATGAAACAATCTTTGAAACTCAGTTTGTCGATTGTGATTTCTGTACTCCAGATTGGGCATTTGATCTTAATGAATGCTTAGCAAACAACACAAGACTTATCAGTTACACAGACTTGAACAGTTGTGGAGAAACAGACGGGCTTCCATTAAACAACGGAACATATATTGATTGTGATTATTGTGTACCTTTTGTAGTAAACACTACTTGGAGCAATTGGACTGATCTAGGCTCATGCTTAGCAAACAATACTCAAGAACAAACTAGGTTCTTAACTCAATATGATAGTAATTATTGTGGTGAAGTGGATAATGTAACTTTCACTGAGACTCAGTTTGTACCTTGTGACTTTTGCACTCCAAACATAACTAACACTACTTGGAGCAATTGGACAGATGTTGGTGTTTGTCTTGCAAATGACACCCAAGAACAAAGCAGGTTCTTTATACAATATGACAGTAATTATTGTGGCGAAGTTGATAACCAAACAATCACTGAGACTCAATTTGTACCTTGCGACTTTTGTACACCTAATTGGACATTAGACAATAATCTTTGCCAGCTAGATAATCTAAGATTAATCAGTTATATAGATCTGAATAGTTGCGGTGAAATAGGCGGACTTCCAGCAGATAATGGAACATATGAAGATTGCATATATTGCGAAACAAATATGACATATACAGACTGGAGTGATTGGACTAATGTAGGCTCATGCTTACTGAACGATTCTCAATTACAGGAAAGAACAAGGATATTGTTCGATCAAAACCAGTGTGTTGGCGTTTTCAATGTTACAGAGACAGAATATCAATATGTGTCTTGCGACTTTTGCACTCCAAACATAACTAGTACTGGTTGGAGCGATTGGACTGATGTAGGCTCATGCCTTGCAAACGATACTCAAGAGCAGGTTAGAATACAGATATTGTATGATGCTAATTATTGTGGTGAAGTAGATAATGTAACTTTCACTAATACGCAATTCATACCTTGTGACTTTTGTACTCCAAATCTAGTTTATACTGATTGGACAAATTGGACTGATGTAGGAACATGTGATATGGATGATACACAGGAACAGATTAGAACTAGGATATTATACGATGACAATTATTGTGGAGAAGTAGACAACCAAAGCTTTACAGAAGTACAGTTTGTTGATTGTGATTATTGCACACCTGTATGGGTATTAGACAATAATGTTTGTCAGATAGATAATTTTTGGTTGATATCATACACAGATATAAATAATTGTGGAGAAAATGATAGTCTTCCAAGCGATAATGGAACATATATCGATTGTGATTATTGTACACCAAACCTAGTTTATACTAGTTGGACAGCTTGGACTGATGTTGGAACATGCTTAGCAGATAATACTCAAGAGCAGGTTAGGACACAGATATTGTACGACGATAATTATTGTGGGGAAGTAAACAATCAAACCTTTACTGAGACACAGTTTGTTGATTGCGATTACTGTACACCGAACATGATTTATACTTCATGGACTGATTGGGTAAACACAACAAGTTGTATGCCTGATAACACTCAAGAGCAATCAAGAAGCATAATATTATACGATGATAATTATTGTGGCGAAGTAGCTAATCAGACAATCTATGAGGAAAGAACAGTATCTTGTACTTTCGACGATAATTTCAATGTCGATATTGGAATTGAGAAGATAAGCGGTTTTGTTGCTCCAGTTACATATAAATTTACAGCAATAGTTGAAAACGGTATTGCGCCATTCACTTATTTCTGGGATTTTGGAGATGGTAAGTTCAGTAATGCAATGAATCCAACACACATATATGCTTTTGGAGATGATTACAAGGTAATACTTTATGTAACTGATTCATTAGGCAGAACAAGAATTGCAACAAAAAACATCCATGTTGGACTTAGTACCGTGGGAACTTCAGCAAGATCTCAAACTTATGTATCAACAGAAGTGATAAATCAAGAGGTTTCACCAGGAGATCAACTCTATATCTTCACTAAGGTTCAAAATACTTATTCGAAGACCTTAGATGATGTTAGGGTGACAATAAGTCTTCCAGATCTAGGGGAAATAAGAACTTATAGGCTTGGAAGGTTAGGCGCAGGAGAAACTGAAACTGAAGAGTTTTATATTGATGTACCTGAATACGCTGATCTTGGAGAAAACCTAGTTAGAGTAAGCGTCTATGCAGACGGAGGAAACATAAAAAGGAATAAATATTTATATTTCGAAGTGATTTAGTTGTTACTAAACAATAGTATCAAAATAGAAAGGTTTATATATTAAAAAACTTTACAATAATAACAAATAAACTCGAATTTTATAT
>PKTL01000017.1 GCA_002867475.1 Candidatus Woesearchaeota archaeon | reverse complement strand
AGCCGGCCCCAAACCGGCAAGGATAGCCAAGTTACCCCATAGCCCCATGGAGATTAAACTATCATTTCAATGATTTTGGAATCTGGAACTATTTATAAAAGTTACTATACAGTAACTTTAAACTTACCTCGGTAAGTATATAAGTTATTATTTTATTAGAGAAAGAAAATGATAAAAAAATAAAGTGGAAATTTACTACTTTTTCTTTTTTGCAGGAGCCTTTTTCCTAACGGATTTAGTTGTTATTTTTGGTGCTACTGTTTTAACTGCTTTTTTTGTAGCTTTTTTAGCAGTTGATTTAGCATTCTTAACAGCTTTTTTTGCTGCTTTCTTTACAGTTTTTTTAGCGTTTGCTACTGTTTTAACTGCTTTTTTTCCTTTGACAGTTTTCTGTGAATCTTTTAATTTTGCAATTTCAACTTCAAGCTTCTTATTTTTATTCTCGACTTTTTTATGAACTGATTTAGAAACATATCCTAGTTTTTTTACTTGTTTCTTTACTTCTTCATCTACTCTTTTATTGAGCTTTTTTTGTGCTTCTTTTAAGTCACTTGCTACAACTTTAAGAATCTCTTTTCCTTCATCTGCTTTTAATTGTCCTTTTTTTACAAGCTCATCAATCTCTTTTTTTATCTTATCTTTTTTCACTACAGCTGCAGCTGTTGCAGCTGTTCCAACACCAAGTAAAAATAAATTACGAATTAATTTTTTCATTTCACATCACCTAATAAATTTATATGTGGTTCTAAGAGTTTATGGTTTATAAAATATTTGTTTTATTGATTAAAATTCTTATTTTAATCAATGATCAAATTTCTAAAAGAAATTAGTTTTATTCATTTAACTAATAGTTAAATGAATGATTAAATTCTGACAGAATTTATTTTATTGATTAAAAATTTATTTTTTAATAAGTTAAAAAAAAGTAGAATAAAAATAAAAAAAATAATTATTGAATTATTTTGTTAATAGGATTTCTGCTGTTGATGCGAACGCTGGTCTTGCTATGAAAACCCCTATCAACAAGCCAATTATTGTAGTGAGTGCAAATCCTTTAAGAAGTCCTGCTCCTGCAACTAGTAATGGTATCAAAGCAGCAGTTGTAGTAAAGAAGGATACAAGAATTATTATAAATGCCCTTTTTACTTTCTGCTTCCAATTAAGATAAGCACTGCTTTCACTTTTTAAGGTTTCATCTGAGATTACAATCAAATGATCAACTCCAGTACCTACAGCTATTAGGATTCCTGCTATTGCTGCTAGATCAAGATTCCATCCAACCATGCTTGCAAAACCAAGTATCATTATTATCTCACTTACCATTGTCACCACAACGGGGATTGAAATCTCTAGTTTTCTATATCTAATAAAAATTATTAAAGAAACTGCAAGGATTGCGAAAAATCCTATTTCCATCACATTTTTCAAAAATTCTTCTCCTAAAACGGGTGATAAAGTGTCTGTTTTCAATATTTCAAGCTTTACCGGAAGACTTCCTGTTATAAGCACTGTCTGCATCTGTTTCATCTCTTTTAATGCATTATCTATAGCTTCCTCTCTATCAGCACCGCTTCCACCTCCTGAGATGGATACTTGGGTTACTGCTTCACCTTTAAGAGATGCAGCAATACTAAGTTCATTTACTTGTTCATCATCTAAATAGAATATCAAGGATTCGTTTAGCTTTTCATATCCATTATCTACTATAACGCTTAAATCTTTTGTAATGCTTGCTTGTCTTGCTGCAGCATCTGTTGATAATGTTACTGAAAATTGAAATCCGCAAGAATATCCTCCAGTTACTGGACCGCATCTTTGTGGGTCGAGTCCGCTACAAGATGCGTCTCTACACACATTTTTTATGTCTTGCCCACCTAAAAATACTGTTTCATTTCCTATCTTTGCTTCAAATTTTCCTTGTGTTGATATCAATTCTTTGACTTCATCTTCATTTGCGCCTGCTATCTCAACAAGAATATATTGGTTTCCTTCGCCAAACAAGCTATCTGAAACCTGTCTTACAATTATGTCTGATAAACCATATACATTAAGCCTCTCTTTTAGGTTATCTACAAGAAGACTCATCTCATCATTAGTGATTTCTTCTTCTGGTCCTAGAAGAACTCTTGTTCCTCCTTGAAGATCCAATCCTTTTCTAAGGTTTGTTGTTGGAGCATCAGCAATCGATAATCCTAACGGGTTGTTTGTGATATTACCTAATTGAAGATTATATATTCCATTATCTGTTTGTATAGCTACTGTTTGTCCAGAAACAAGATTTTGAATCGTGTTGTAGTAATCTTCACTATTTTTTATGTTTATATTGTTTATTGATATTATTACTTCTTTTGATAAAGGTGGTGTTGATGCTTTAGGGCTTGTCATCCCCGCAAGTTCAGCTGGCCCTCCTTTAAGTACGCTTTTTATCATTACTCCTTCATTATCGAAATGAGGATTTATTGCAACAATTGAAAATATCAATGCAATAATGAGAATTATTACTCTTGGACTTGTGATAATCTTTTTTGCTTTACTCATTTTATTTTCCACCTGTCTTTTCAAGATATATTTTCAATATACCAACATTTTGTATCCAAGTGTTCATCATATCTGCTATTAATCCAATAAGAAGTATTGTCATTATCTGAGTTATTGTTTCTGATTCAGAAATGAATAATGCTACAGTTATTGCAACAATTGTGGTCATATTCATCATCAGGCCTGTTCCCATCGCACCTAAAACTCTTTCATCAACAGTTCCTTCTTTTCTTTTAAGAACTCTTGTAGATAATAATATATTAGTATCAACTGAGTATCCTATAAGCATTAGAAATGCTGCTATACCTGCAGTTGTAAGTTTCAATCCAAATATGTTGAATACTGCAAGAGTTATTACCATATCACTTAATGCTGCAAGCATTATCGCAAAACTAGGTACCAAGCTTCGATAATATGCATACACTACTAGACCCATTAGTATTAATGCTACTATTATCGCATTTCCTGTTTGTTTGAAGAATCGATCTCCAAGTGTTGATCCTGTTTGCTCTAAAGCCATATCATCATTTGTTAAAGCATAATTAGATTTTAAAAAATCTGTGAGGTCTTCTGCATCAATTTCTGCACTTTCTAATATTAACGCTTTTTGCTCTCCTCCACTAGATATAGACCGTACAGTAAAATCTGGATTATTGAAATTGAATTCCATATCACTTGATAAGGTTTCTACAGTTAATGTGCTTGTGCTTATTGTAAGAGATATTCCTCCTGAAAGTGATACTCCTTTGTTTATAAAATCCCCTGTTGTTGCAATCTTTTGCCCTATAAGAAAAAATGCTATTAAAAGTATTATAAAAGGTATATAGAAAAGCTTTTTTATATTGCTAAAATAGAATTCTTTTAATCCTAATGTTTTTATTGGAGTATTTTCATCTGTTCTTTTTTTGCTTACGTTTTTTCGGCTTGTTTTTTTAATATTTTTTTTTCGTTTTGCCAAATTCCCCACCCTAATTGAAATTTTTGATAATTACTTATAAAAGTTTTGTAGATTTTAATCAGATGTCTACATCTTCTTTGAATATATCTTCATTTTTCTCTTCGAATTCTCTCTTTTTTATTTCACGCCTCTTTTTCTCTAGCCATTTATAGACTGAGCTATGAGGTGAACCTGAAATTAAGCTTTCAATAGCTTTTTTTGCTATTACAACAGAATCATAGTTTCCTATTACACCTATTGTTTTTCCGTATACCGAGATGTAACATTCAGTCATCTCTTCAATCAGTCTTCTTGATTTTCCTTCTTTCCCGATTATTCTTCCCTTTACTCTTAAAAGATGATTTTGTTTATCTTTTAGTAGGCTACCCAAATCTATTATTTCAAAGGACATATCTGGTTTTTTCAATTGCATAGCTATTTCTGGATTGAATCCTCTTGCTATTGCTCTAACTATTTCTTTTGCTGAAAAAAGAGATAACGCTTCATTTCCTGAGATAAACACATCTCCTTCTTTAGAATCTATATCTATTTCAGTAGAGGTTTCTTCTTCGATTTTTGATTTTATTTCACCATCTGTTCCTATAAGAACTGCTATTCTTTCTTTTGGTATCTTTATCTCGTATGAAAACTCTGCCATGTTTAAATTTCTCCGAAATTTAACACACAAAAGTGCTTTACACTTTTAGTGTATTAAAATTCACCTTGAATTTTTTATATAAAGAGCATAACTCTTTTATAGTATAATTCCTAGAAATTAGGAAGTATTTAAATAGATTATGATAAAAAAAGATCCTAATCGAACATATTGTTTATCTCATTTCCGACTAAAAGTAGTATGTTTGAAACGTAAATAAATATTATGAGTGCAAGCATAAGATTTATGTTTCCTAATGTTGTAGTCAAGAAAAAGTTGAGATACAAGGAAAATATGTTTAAAAGAAGCATCCAAGACACAGTAAAAAAAATAGCTCCCTTCAGTATTTTTTTATAGGTTTTTATTGAATCTCTTGCGAATTTATATATTGCTATAACCAATAAGAATATCAATAAGAAAGTTACTAGCTGTGCAAGGAAAGGGAATAGCCAAAATGTTTTCGAACTTAATATTTTCATCAAGATAAATTCCTTAAATAAAATTGATAAGAACACTATAAAAAAACCAATTCCCACTATCATCATTAAAAAAATTGCTTTTCTTCTTCTTTTCAAAAAATTCTTGTTTGATTTCGGAGCTAATGCTTTTAACAATTCATCTGCTGATTTACTGCTTGAAAAAATTAATATCAATAAAGTGACTAAGTTTACGCCTGTTGCTGATTCAACACTTAATGTTTGTAAGATTGTTTGAATGAAATTAGCTAGTTTTTCAGGGAAAACTGTTAACAAAAAATCAAAGATTTGTGACGAATAACTATCAAAGAAAAAATTTGTTATTAGTATTGATAAGGTAATTATAGGTATTATTGAAAGTGTTAGATAAAAACTTATTTTTGCTGAGTCTCCAAATAGATCTTCTTTAAAGAACTTTTTTATAAAATTTTTAACTTTCATCATCCATTTATTTATTTAAATATCTGTTCTTTTAATTCTTCTTCAGAGGTCTTCAATCCTATCTTCTTAAAATATCTAGCTACATTTTTTATGTCTCGCTCCCAGTATTCTTTAAAATTTGGATCATTTCTTGTTGTTGATTGACTAAAATCAATAAAAACTAATTCATCGTCAAAATTTAATATATTATATTCGCTTAAATCTCCATGAACATATCCTTTATCATATATTTTTTTTAATGAAGATATTAGTTCTTTTGAGAATTTTTCCCTATTTTCTGGGACCGAATCTTTTAGTTGTGGTGCTGGTTCATCTCTGCCTATCATTTCCATCAAAATGATATTATCAAGCACGGTTATAGGTGTTGGTACTTCAACCAATTCTCTAAATTTCAATAGATTTCGAAATTCCCGCAGAGTCCATGCAAATATTATCTTTCTTCTTTGTTTTTTTAGATTAATAAATCTAGGATCGGTTTTGATATAATCATACATCTTGTTGAAATTGCATGTTTGAAGTCGATAGATCTTTATGATTATCACTTTTCCTTCTTTAGTTTTGGCTGTGAATATATTTGCTTCTTTTCCAAGAGCTACAGGACTTAGTAAATCTTCAAAATGACCTTGTGTTTGAAGCTTGAACAAGTTTCTTAAAGTGTATTGGTCAAATACATTACCATATACTTTCCACTCCTCTTTGAATATCCTAGCCATATTTTTAGAATTGATGCTTCTATATTTAAAACAATACTACTAATACCTTAATAAATATAAAAAAAGAATAATTAAAAATTAAAAAATGGACTTATAAGTCCATTGCTGATAATACGCTAACTCTTGAGTCTCCACCAGCATTTGAATCCATTCCGACTAGGAATTTTACAGATGCTTTTTCTGAGACAGAAACAAGATCTTTTTCAACAACCCCATCAAGGATTACTGCATGTATTCCTGAATTTAATGATTTTATTGTTGATTGAAGCTCGCTCACAGGTACTTTCCCAAGAACACTAAGTGAATTATCAAGTATCAATGCTGCTCTTGTCCCTACTAAGTCTTCAATCATTTCTTTAAATTTTGATTTTTCTTCATCGCTTGGTTCTTTTGATTTCCCTTTGCTTTGAGGTTTTTTTTGTTGCTTATTATCTCTTCGATCATTTCTGTCTTGTCTATTATCATTTCTTTTGTCTTGTCTATCTGATCTTTGGTTTCGTCTATCTTTACCATTTGATTCTTTTGTTGATATATCAAGCTCGTACTGTTCTACTGTAACCTTTGATCTTAAAGCCTTATGGATCTCTTTTTTTGTAAGTTCTTCTAGCTCTTTACCGTCTGGTGCTTTAACTATAAAATCAAGTTCTGCTACTTCTAGAAGTTCTTTTACTATTAGATCTCCTCCTCTATCTCCATCGACAAAAACAGTTGTTTCTTTTTTCTTTGAAAGTTCAGCTACTTCTTCAGGAACTCCTGTTCCTCCAACAGCTATAGAGTTCTTAAAACCGTGTTTAAGCAGGTTTACTACATCTGCTCTTCCTTCCACTATTAATAGTTCATCGGATTCTTCTATTGCTGGTCCGCATGGAATCTTTCCTTTTCCATATTCTGTAACTTCCATCACTCTAACTGCTTGACTTACTTCGTCTGCTAGTTCTTGTGAATCTGGCATTACTCCTTCAACCATGTCTTTTAGAAGTATTTTTGCTCTGTCGATAACAAATTCTCTTTTTGAGATCCTTACATCTTCAATCTTTTCAACTTTGATTTTTGCATTGCATGGACCAATTCTTTGTATTATCTCAAGTGCTGCTCCAATTATTGCTGTTTCTGCTTTGTCTAAACTTGAAGGTATAATTATATCTCCTTTTGTTTTTCCACTTTTTATTTCTGAATTTACTTCTATTCTTCCTATTCTTCCGCTTCTTTGAAGTTCTCTAAGTTCTAGTTCTGATCCTAGTAATCCTTCTGTTTGACCAAAAATTGCTCCTATTACGTCAGGTCTATCAACGACTCCGTTGATTTCTATGCTTGCGTGAATTATATATTTTGATGATACAGGACTTATTTTTCCCATTTTTTATTCCTCCTAACAGATATTATATCTGATTTTTTGTTTCTGTAGTTCTAGAACAAGCTACCGATTGAAAACTATCTTCTTTTATCGGTCTTTTCAATATGTTTCAAGCTCTTGCTTTTATATTCACTTCTAACCCTCTTTTATTGGTTTTCATAGGTGAATTCTTGTGATATGTGAAAAGTGTGATACTTGTTCTCTTTTTTTATGATCATGAATTGAACATTTTATTGATGTTCAATACAATCGAATATAAGGTTTGATGCCCGCGACACTAACCCCCATGCTCATTGCTTGGCGTCGCCGTATGCTCCTAATAGGTACTCTCGTGACGGGCTGAATTACACAAGAGTGTCTCATTGCAAACAAATTGTTTGCATGTGCCAAATCCTGTAAAGAATTTGAGCATAACCTCCTTGCTAATGCACCATGTGGCGCATGCTCTGGTAAGGACCCATTTGTGTAATGATTTTAGAAACAAATATGATATATATAAATGTTATGTTTCCTCTCGAGTAATAGACGATTATTTATTTATTATTCTTATCATCTCTTTTTTATGTCCTGCACCGACAACCGCCATTATTTTCTTATGAGGTTCTTTTAAAGACATCATTTTCAATCTTTTTGCCATAACCAAGTTTCTTTCATGTATCAATACATTGTAAAGGCTCGGATATCTCTTCTTTACCAAACCTATCATTTTTTCTATTATCTCTTCTTCTGGAACCTTATTTAAATCAAAGTTCATCCCTAAGTTCAATCTTCTTTTCTTTGAAAAAGGAGATAAGAATATATCTCCAAGTAATCTCATCTTTTCCTTGAAAGTGAATTGTTTTGAAAACCTTGCCAAAGTTACCTGGATATCTTGATCTATCAAAGCTAAAGGTACTTTATTTATGTTTGCAAGCCTTACTGCTTCTTTCATCTCACTTCCTGGCATGACACCTACCATGTTTCCAAGTTTTCGCTGTACAAAACCTGCTATGCTTACAAAAACATATCCTGTGATTCCTATCTGTTTTATAGCACTTATTGGAACTCCTCCTTTTTGTTTCTGGAACAAAGATTGTATCCTGTTCCTGTCAAGCTCTACAGCGATTATATCTGGCTTAAAATCTAGAAAGCTTTGCTTAACTTCTTTAATGCTGGTTTTAGCTATGTGGCTAGTTCCAACTATCAAAATATTATTTGGATCAAATTTTGGTTTTTCTTCATGGATTTCCATTTTATATTATATATCATATCTGAGTATTGCTGCGATTCCGCCAAGACCATCAAGCTTTTGTCCCCCTTCATGGTCGCTTTGAATTATATGGACTTGAGCTCCAGTATCATCGGCGGTTTTCATTATTTTTTCTAATTCTTCAAATTTTTCTTCTTCTCTATATTTATGGATAAGATTATCAGTTACTAGAAGCTTATCTATTGCTCCAAGGTTGCTTGCTTTTTTAGTTTCTTTTATACCATAAACATTTTTTTCTTGTTTTGATATAAAAGACAACAATTCTTCAATATGTTTTATCTCACTTGCTGTTGCGTCATCTTTCATAACATTTGCAAGTTCTGGTCTTGCCATTATCTCTGTTATACTTGTTTTTCCAACACTTGAGCATGTTGCCATCACTATTTTTTTCTTTAATTCATCTTCGCCTAATGCTTTTAAAAATTCATCATTATAAAATGCAGGGCTTGCCATTACTATCTTAAAATAATCTATTTGTTTTGATTGCTCTTTTAAAACATCTAAAATTTCTTTGTAAAAACTTGTTGATTGTTGATCATAACCTTTTTTTGCTACTTGCCCTTTGAGAGAGGTTACATATTCATGACCTTGCCGTCTTATCTTAAAAAAATATGCTTCTTCACGGTCAAATGCACACACAAGAATGTCTGAAGTCTTTATCTTTGTTGATTCTTGTAATTTATCATATTGATATTTTGGCCATTTTTCCTTTCTTATCTATATTTCAGTATTATCTTCTACATTTATTGTATGATAACTGCCTCTTGAAATATCTTCTGGACCAGCTGTTATTACCCCATTAATTCTAAGAACATCATTATATTTATGAAATTCGATTTTTTCAATAGATATAGTTATGTATGCTTTCTTTTTTACTACTGATTGTTTTCGATCATCTTCGCCGCCAAGCTTTATCTTTCGAAAAGTTACTCCACTAACTAAATCTCCTTTATCGAGGATATTTGATAAATACCATAGATCATCAAGATTTTCGGTTTTTACTTTGGCAATTCCGCCTCGTTTATCAAAATTTAATATTTTCATCTAAACTTTAGATTATGTTTGTCTTTAAATATTTAACATTTGTGTCGTGGCAAAAAGAAAGGTTTTTATAGTAATCTTATTATTATAGAGGATAACATGTTTGAAATGAAGAGAAAAGGT
>PKTL01000054.1 GCA_002867475.1 Candidatus Woesearchaeota archaeon | reverse complement strand
TTCAGGTATTTTATCTCTAATTAGCTTGTTGTATATAATTTCACTCATATTTAAAATTTCCTTTTTTATTTTCTATAAAATTTATCCAAAATCACAAGGCCTGACCCCTATTAATTTGGTTCCCATCTCTCCCAACCACGTTGCTGAGCTGTATATTCAATAGAGTTAACTAGATTATTAAATGTTATGTTTTCCCAATTATCTAAAAGTTGTTTAGATCTTAAATCCCCATTAAACCTATTAACTTCTCTTAAAAATCTAATATGATTATTTTTATCTAATAGTTTCCAACAATAAACAATTCTATCTTTACATTCTTTGATTAATCTATTTGTAGGTAGTTTGTCTGACTTTCTTCTGTTAACATCAGAACGAACCGGAATTAGGTTCCAGAGGTCATTATTTTTCCATAATGAATATGGAATGACATGATCAACATCAAAACCCTTTTTAAAGGCATTACCTGTCCATACACATCTTAAATCAACTACATTTGAATATGTCTTTTTAGCTTGAACAACATCTCTTTCTATAACTGGTGAAACTAATAATTTATTTAATATAAAACCTGGTTGATACTTAAACCCGGATAAATGAGAAGTAAACTCTGCCCAACGAATCAAAAGTGACTCTTTTATAAAATGGTTTAATACTGAAATCTCAATCCAGAGTTCTCTATCCATTGTAATACATTTGGTATCCTTGTCATATGAAAATGGCTTTTCATTTGCAAAACCACCAGCATAAAAAACAGGACCTTTAATTATTGCATTTCTAACCTTTGTTTTAAGTTTTGAATATATATCTATACATTGGATATTATTATTTTTAAGATCATTGTAAAAACTATTTAACCCACCATTTGATTTATAACTATGAATAAACTCAGTTAGTTCATTTCTAAAAGCAATTTTCTTACCTGTTGATTCTTTTTCCCCATTCTTTTGAGGAATAAAATCTGAAGATTCAAAAATTGACCAATAATATAAAATCCAATTCTCAACTATTAGCTCAACTGGAACACCAACTTTATCTGTTCTCCAGATAACATTATTAAAATCCTTCTCGGAAATATCACAAAAAGCTCTAAGCAAAGCTAGTTTATAAGTAGCATCTTTCCGATCCTTATTAATAATGCTCTCGACTTTATTAATATGCTTATAATGATTATCTTGTATGATCTTTAACAATATCTCTGAGTTATTCATAAATTTTTTAAGAATTTTCCTCTAAAAAATTTTTAAAATATTTTAAATTATTTAAATCTTCTTCAGTACAAGACTCTCTTTGTGGATGGGAATATTTTTTTCTAATATTATTAAAACTAACCATCCATTCTGTTTTATTTTTTTTTCCACTTTTTGCATTTGGGTCTGAAAATTCATTTTCCATTATATCCCAATTTTTTTGAATAATTTTTCTATATTCAATTAAAGTAAGGAAGTTACTTTCATGCTTTTTGCTCTGTTCTTCGATTTTTCTAATCCCAGCACCTTTTTGAACTTCAACAGGTACTCCTTGAAGCCACCAATTTTCTTCTCCAAATTTATTTTTTAAATTAGTTTCAACTTTTTTATGAATAAGATCTTTTTCAATAAATGTTCCAATTTCATAACATTGCTTATTATATTTCCCATCATGAGAATCAATCCATTCTTTAAGACCTTTAGGACAAAATTCAGGGTATCTTTGGTTTATTGCAAACTCAAATTCTCTTGATATTTTTTTAGGAGCTGTGCTTCCAAATATATTTCGAAATCTTTTAATTTCTTCATATGTTAGAGATTTTACGAAATCTGTTAACGGTTCCAAATAATCCAAAATTTTATTTGCTAATTCTTTACCATCAAATTTATAGGTATCAATTTTTTCTTCTTCAATAACAAAATTTAATAATTTATCTGATACTTGAATAATTGCAGCGATCGGGTTGTTCATAGCTATAAATCCTTTTTCAGTTTTTCCCGCTTCCCATTGCTCTGGTAAACTAGCTCGTATTTTTTGAAAAATTGTATCTATAAATTCGCAACATTTAATTAATGACTTTTGATATCTTTCTGATATTGTTAATTCAGAATTATTATTCATTAATGTTCCAATTTTGTTAATATGCCCTTTTTCAATTGAATGAAAAAAGTTAGTTTTGGAAAGACCACTATTAATTAGGGTATGCAATGTTAAGCATTTAATTTCATCTTTTTTTTCTTCTGACAAAACAATTCGTTTATAAAAGGGACTATCTTCCTTATAATTTAATTCATTGAATATTTTTGTTTTTAAAGCTGTAATTGCATCTTTGGGATTTTCAGACCCCCATTTAAAGTCAGACATAATAGATCTTAATAAATTTGCTGGAACAGATTTTTGTTCTTTATTTATATCTACAAATAATTCACTTTGTTCATTTTCCGGTAAATTTTCAAATGCTACTACAGGAATAACATGACCTTTTTTTTGTTCTAAATTTGAATAACCATATAGTCTGTGTTGTCCATCAATTATAAAAGCTGATTTATATTTTTGTGGAAGTTCTAAAACTCCTAAATCTAAATTTGAATGATGTTCGTTTTTTGCTTTTTCAAATTTCATTTTTCTATTAGTATCAATATTAATTATAATAGAGTTTGGAAAATATCCTCCATTTTTAATGAATTTTTCAATCTTTTTTAGTCTATTCTTATTTATAATTCTCTGATATTAATTAAGAGAATCTTTCCCTGTAGATACTCTATGTAAAATATGACTGATTTTAAGTAATGTTTTGGGTTCTATACTAAAAGAATAAAAAGTGTAACCATTACCAAATTTTCCTCTAATTGCTGGAATACGGTTTTTTAACCCCGGTACTTTTTGATTTTGAAACAATATAGAAAACAATTGATATTTTGCAGCTATTCCCAAGTGTTTAACTAATAATTCAAAATACTCAATTTTATCTTGATTAAAATAAATTATATTATCACTTTTAAGCCTATTTTTGTCATTATCACTTAAATAAAAATTATTTGTAGCAAAAACAAAAGCCACTTTACATTCTTGACCAAATTCATTCCTGATTTTACCTCGTATTTTCTCTTTAATTCCAACTAATTCGTTTATCTCTTTTGAAAATGATTTTGTTTTATTTGTTTGCGAAGATTTACATTCAAAGTAAATCGCCACATTATCTTCTTTATCGTAGGCAAAAACATCTATTTGTTTAGATATTTTTTTATCATAAAATATTTTAAAATTTCTATCCCCATTTAAAAGACTTAATTTCATTTCAACCATTAAAGCCCATATTCTATCTTCAAAATGGTCAAAATGATTTTTTTCTTTGATTACAATTTCCCTTGTTTTATATTTAGATTCTTTTTTAATCCAACCATTTTTTAAATATTTTTCTAAATCATTTTTGTTAATGGTCATTTTGTGATGGTCTAATTTTCGACTTTTAATTTCGCTTTTTTTAATAGAAGAAATATCAATTAACTGATCAAACATATCATTCCCCTCTTTTTATTATTAATTATATTACAAGTTTATTTAAAACATTTTCAAACTATTAATTGTTTAGAATTAAAATCATTTCATTTGTTAGTAATCTAGAATCTCTTTTCACATTGTTTCCACCAAGAGTAGAAAAATTCGTACTAACTAATTTTTTTTTTGATTTCTTAAAATATTTTTTTGAAATTTTTATTACATCTCTACCATTTAATCCATTACTGCATTCTCTATCGGGATATGTAATAATTAGAGTTGTATCTTTCTCTGATAATTTTTTAATTAATTTTTCAAATTGTCCTTTGGAAGTTTTTCTTTTACTAAAAACCGAATCAGGTCTCTCTTCTATTGGTGAATATCTGCCAGTTCCAAATACTTTGCCAACTTTTTTTCGTGCAATAGTTTCTAAAACATGGTAAAAACGACTATATTGTACACCAGTATATGGTGGATCTAAAAAAATTAAATCTCCATCTTCTATATGTTTAAAATTCAATGCATCACTAGTATAAGATTTACCTTTAACTTTTGAATACTCAAGACCTATTTCTTTGAAATATTTTTCAGCAAAATATAGAGGGTCTTTTAGCCAATACTCCTTCAGAAATTTCCCAGCAGTTTTATTTGCCTTAAATGGTTGAGCAGTATGACCTGGTGATCCGGAACACTGACTAGCTGCAAATATGATTGATGTAATTGCTACTTTCTCTTTAACACTATTAAAAGGTATTGAATTCATTAAGATATCTAATTTCAAAGCTTGTTCAGCTGAATAGTAATAACCACCATATGATTTCCAAATTATTCCACCATCATATTTTTCACAAACACTTTTGGAGTTTTTTGACCAAATAGAAATGTCTTCATTAAATGCATTTTTTGCTATTTTTAATAATTTAGTCTTTTTTAAATTGCCTTGATATTTTTTATTCCATAAACTCCAATATTTTTCTACATTTATTGGTTCAATTCGACTTAAAATAGATTGAGATATAATTTTAGAATACTTTTGAAGATCAACAGAAATAACTTTTTTATCATATTTTTTTGCTACATACCAAGCGACCGAACCAGAACCACAAAATAAATCTACAAATCTATTAGCGTTTTTAATTTTATCATCTATTATTTCACCCAACATACCATTAAGCATTTTTCGCTTGGAACCCATGTATTTCATATTCCCAAACTCCAAAGTCCTACTCTTTCAAATGATGAAATTCTTTGAATGGATATTTCTTCATCATCTATTAATTTTCCCACATCAAGAAGTTCTTCTTCTTTTTCTATTAAATTTAAATAATGATCTTCTATATTAATCCATAAATCATTACTTATAGAGTTTTTTCTCGACGTTGTTATCAAAGCATGATTATTGATTAAATTATTTACCCAAGGTAAAATTTTATTTTTATCCTCTGAAATTAAATTTAATAAAGATGAACTGATTAGTGAACTAATTTTCATTAATATAAAAGCTCTATATAACATTCCATATATGTAATCCTTTTCATCTTCTTTTTTTTCAATATAATTAAATAATATGTGGTCTTTTTTAGAAAGAAGTTTTTTCTTAATTCTAACTTCTTGTATATCTAAATCCTTCAATATGATATCAATTTTTTTTGTGAATTTTTTTTGAAAATTTGCTGATTCAATATCTGTTTTTCTTCCAGTTTTAGAATTTTTCAGTAATTCATATATCAATTTTTTTAAAATAAACATATTAAAATTATCATTTTGACCAATTCGATTAGGTTCAGAAAAATTCCAACACTGAATAATATTTTTAATAATATTCTTAAAATTAACAGGCGAAGTATGAATAATACTTGTAGGTCTATAACTAGTATGATTTCTTACTTTTTGATCATTTTGAAAAATTTTAAAATCTATTCCAATTAAATTAAATAATTTATTTGTCAACTTTTTTTCTTGAGATTCTGTTAAATTTAATGCTCTCAAAAAATCAGCAAGTGTATAATTATTAATTTTTATTGAATTAATAATTTGTTTATAAGAGCATTTTTCAATCCATTTTTGAAAAGCATATATTGCGAAATTATGCGTCCCAAATTTACCTTTATTAACTAATTTTGCGATTTTATATGAGTAAATTTTATAATGATAATCATTAAAAATACCTACACCTTTTGAAGCTAATATTGACATAACTGATCTCAATTCAGAATAATACAATAAATGACGACTAATATTCATATCACCATTTAATAGACTATAAACAGCTCTACTAAAATAAGCACATGAATCAAAATTGTGTGTGAATACTGATGATACTATATATCTATTTAGATACTCACCTTTATCATGTTTTGAATGATTTTTTTGATACCTTATCAAATCTATTACATTTGAATAATATGTATTTTTTTTACTTAACAACCCATTTCCAGATTTACTATTGAATATTCTTTTCAACAAAAAAGTATATATTTCTTGATTATCATCAAAATCTTCTAGAAATAAATCATCATAATTTTCGGAAAAATTTTCATATTTTTGTTCAAAATTTTTAGACATCAATTAATTTCCAAATTTTTTAATATGATTTTTTAAATCATTTAAAAGCTCACTGTATCCAGTAGAACCCTTATATGATAATTTAATTTTTCTTTGATCATCATCCAAACTTGGTGCTGAAGAAGATCTCCAATCAAAACTTGATACTTTCTCGATAAAATTCCCTATATAATTATTAAACTCTATATTGTTTCTTAAACTTTTCAAGTTTCTTGATACAATTTTATTTGAATGATTTTCAGAAATTTCAATATTATTAAAAAGATTTAACAAATTAAAATCCTTTTCCAAATTTATTAAGAAATCATTTGTAATTCTTAGAAAAGTTCTAATACCTTGATCTTGATTTAATAATGTATATTTTCCATAAAAATAGCATTCTTTTTTTAAATCCTCTTTTGATGATTTTAAAAGTTCCTTGGCCCATTCTTTATTTCTTATTCGATTAAATAATTCATTACCTAAATAAATTAAAATAGCAGCTTGTTCTTCTGTATCCCATGGAAGATGTTTAACATTTTTACCATTTATACTACCAAATAATCCACCTTCATTTATTAATTCGCCGCTTTCTTCATCAATTTTTTCTTTAACACCTCTAATGTATGTCCGTGTAAGAGAATTTATCCAAGCTGATTGAGAAACCATTTTTCGACCGTATTCACCTAGCAAATCAATCCATTCATACCATGGACTTTCTTCGTGTTGATAAATCAAATCTATTAACTCTTTTGCTCTGCTTTCTTTATAAATAGGGTGTCCATGAAATTTCTCTAACCATTCTTCTGTTCTAAGTAATGGATATAAATCAAATGCTAAACTTCTTTTTATTTTTTTTGGAGAAATATTTATTGTATAAAATAAATAAGCTTGCCATTCAATTGGTAAACCATAAAAAGCTACCACTGGTAATTCATAATCATCTGGAATATCTTTTTTTTCAAACGCCCATAATCTATGTTGACCATCGATAACTTCTATTGGAGGAAATTCATTATACTCCCAATTTTCCTTTTCTACATTTTCAGGAAGTATTATTTCAAATAAATCATCATTGTTTTTCTTTATATGAATTAAGTCAATTTCGCTCACTTTCTTTCCTTGCCTAGTATCATGTGGTTTTAATATGTTTAAAACTATTGAAGTTGGTAAAATTCCAATTTTCTTTAAATCATTAAATTTACCAGTTTTTCTTTTTGATTCAGATATCTCTGACCAAGGAAAACCATTTTTTATATATTGGTAAATAGTTTCTGACCTTTTTTTATCATGCTTCCTTTGTATACCAAAAGTCTTGAATTCTTTTTCTTTTTTTGTTGTTCTTCTGTAAACACCACTAATTCGTTTTAAAAGCCTTGCATTTATTTTGAAAATATAAAATTCAGGTTTAATTGAAGGTTCGTATTTTGATAAAGGCTCTTTCCAAGAATCTAACCATTGATTAACTTTAAAAGCATGTATTTTCTTCATAAAACCCCTTCCTTAATAATATAATACCATTTTAGATAGACTTATTCAAAGTATTTCTTAACATTATATCATTTTTTTGTGTGTGTATTTCCAAATGCTATATTCTCAAATTTATTTGAACTATTAACAGTTTAAATTCTTTTGCTAATATCTGCAATGTTATTAATGTATTTGTTTTCAATTTAATAAATTCCGACTGCAGTTTTACAGCAGGGATACGGACCCTGCGACAGAAGCGAAGCTTCTAAGATAAACAGTACTATCGTTTATATTTAGTAAAACTGCTCCACCTCCCCAATTTTGGTAAGGATAATCAAAGTATAGAAGTAGGATATTTCTCAGTGGGTGGCGTGTAGGTCAGGGCTCCCAAATTGCTAAAGTTGATTTGTACTTTCAATTCTGGGAAAGACCGCAGCGACAGGACCCGCGGGGTATATGACAGATTCTTTGGATCCCGGCTAAGAAAACATCCGAGGTCAGACCGGTGCAGTACGCATTGGAAAGGCAATTTAGAATTTACAATGGAGAATTGAGAATTAATTAAGAGTCGAGAGTCGTTCAAATTTGAAAAACTGTTTTTAAGATCTCAACAATATCATTTTCATCAATATTAATATTCAAATCTTTTATTAATTGTTTGTCTTTTGGAATATCTTTTATAAATCTTCTAATTTTTTCTTTTTTATCTTCTGAATGATTCACTTGATAATTAAAAGTCACTTATTATATTTTTCAACTATTATCATTCAAATTTGATAAGACGAAAAAGAAATTTTGAAGTATTTTATAAAAAGATAATTGAAAATTGATGAAGGACTAGCAACGCTAATTCGAAGAGATTTGAGATTATATGTTTTTAAAAGACAATTAATTTACTTTTGGATTATTGAATTTGAATGATAACATACTTCAAGTCCTTGAATCATTGAATAAATCCTTTATTAATTTTTCTAACTCAATTTTTATTCTTTCATCATTACTATCTTTATAAATGCAATATAGAGACAATTTATCAATATACTTATCATTTGTTAAAAGAGTTGGATTATATTTCCATTTTTCTATTATTACATTTCCGTAACCTGTTGGTAATGATTTTTTCATATTTTTCGCAATTTTCTGATCCAAGATAGTATATGTTTTAAAATTATTTCCAATGATATCTGTGAATTTTTCTAAAGCATTTTCAGAAGATTTTATAACATCAATATTTTTAGGTAAAAAATCATAATAGTACTTTTTTATTATAGGATTAATAAAATAATCTTTTGTCTTTTCAAATATTTCTTTACGATCAATATTAAATGAAATGTATTTTTCCTTGCCTTTCTTTGCTACTTCACAAAAATCAAAATTTTCCAGTTCCTTAAATATTCGAACTATTGTCATCTTAGAACATTCAAATTTTTCGGAAAGTTCTGTTTGATTTAGATTTAACAATTGATTGTCTCCTAATAAATATTTAAATAGGTATAATTGTGTAGATGGGGAAAATTTTTCGATTTCATTTTTTTCAGTCGGAAAATATTCTTTTAAATCAATCATAAAAAAAGGTAAATACATCTGATTATTTGGAATTACAAATGGTATATTTTTTTTTATTAAACGATTTCTTAAATAAGAGTTTACATGTTCATCAACAAAAACTGGTTGTAATTTAGTTAGTTTAATAATATTTATAAAATCTTTCTCAATTTTCTTTGGTGTAATTGAGTTAATATTACATTTTCTAAAAGCAAATAAAATATTTTTATTTAATACTTTTGCTATTTTAAAATGATATTTTTTTGATAAATAAACTGGTATTATATTAGAGATGTTTTTATTAGATAAAATAACATCAATATTAGATATTTTTTTAAAATATTCTTTTGTAATTTTAAACTCTTTTATAACATTCATATTTTTATTATAACATTTTTCGTGTTATTGTGCAATTTTTTTGTTATTGTGTTCATTTTTTCTCCATGTTCATTATTTTTGAACACTTGTCTTTTTTGAACATAAAATAAATCCGACTGCGGTTAGTATGCGATCGGGATAAAAGGGGCCCGGAGCGATTCGAAGAATCAGGTAATTAATTAAACGACCTTAATTAATTACATACTAACTGCCTCCAACT